>JBILTS010000034.1:0-16924 GCA_044371405.1 Bacteroidia bacterium | reverse complement strand
AATTCTTGTTTTTTTCGCGAATGGCAATATGTACATCAAATTCATCGGCAGTTTCCTGGGTTTGACGGCTAAATTCACCAATACCTGAATCGTTTACATTGATAAACGATATTACAACATTGATTTCATCGTTATAGGTCGATAAATAATTTGAGGCCCTTTCAAAAAAAGTTTCTGCCTGATTCTCTGTCTTGTGCTTTTTGTAAAAGGCAATAACAGGAAGGGAAACGGCTTGCACTTTGGATACAGGATTTTGAGCTTTTTTATTCATGATGAAAGGCAAAAATAAAGCATACCCTGTGGGTTTTGTGCGAAAGGGCTGCTAAAAATTCAAAGTTTGTAATGCCTTTTAATTTTTATCAATTCCAAGGGTGCCTTCAGGAAATCTGTGGCTTTAAGTTTACTGCCTTTTACCTCTATCCATCGCCTAAGGGGAACTTCCAGTGTCTGTTCGTAGGTTTTATCATGACCGTGTAGTTTTATGTAGCGGGCGAGAAGCTCAACATCGAAAAACCACTTGCTTTTGAATGGTGCAGAAAAAAGATCACTGACAATTTCTTTTTTAAAAACCTTGGCTCCGCATTGTGTATCGTACACTTTTAGCTTCAGGATGATGGATGTGAAAGTAGCGAATATACGTCCAAGATAGTGCCTCATCAATTTTCTGTCGATGTTGCTGCCCAAACGGGATATGCGGCTTCCCATGATGATATCGTATTTTAAGTTACCGCCTGAGAATTCTGAAAACCAGACCAACTCAGATAGGGGTGTGCTCATATCAGCATCCCAAAAGCCATAGTATTCAGCATCAAAAGCAGTAATTGCATGTAGCATTCCAGCTCGAACGGCTTCGGCTTTCCCGGAATTAGCGGGCATGTCATAAGTTGCAAATTGCCCTGGATGGCCTTTTTCCAGGGTTTGTAACAAAGCCAAAGTACGGTCTCTGCTGCCATCATTTACACCCAGTAGTTGAACATGACTGTTTTGGGATATAAATGCTTGAATTTCGCCCACAGGCAGTCTGTTTTCTTCATTGAAACACGGTATGATAATACAGCATTTTTGCAAGGCCTGAAAGGATTGCAATGTTAGTATTTTTTATCCAATTTGCCTATGAGGATTTAAAGTCTTTGTAAGCTATGTTTCTATGGACTGCACGTATTATCTTTGCAACCGCGTTGCCCGGGTGGCGGAATAGGTAGACGCGCAGGACTTAAAATCCTGTTGTCAGCAATGGCAGTACGGGTTCGATTCCCGTCCCGGGCACAAAAGCCATGCAAAGCATGGCTTTTTTTATTTCAGTTTGCTGATAAAATCCCGGAGGGCTAAACCTAAATTTGCAATATGCTTTCAAGAATCTTATTGATAATTTCTGGTGTTTTGGTGCTTTATTCCTGCAAACATGAAATCCCCGGACGCTACATTGCTGAAACTGATACTGCTTTCAGTAAGGATATTCGGGATGTTTCTGCAAAAATCAACAAAGACCCGTTCAATGCAGATTTGTACTATAAACGTGGCAATGCCTTTTACTATCAGAAACTGCTGAAGGATGCCATCATAGATTTTGAAACTGCCGTAAAGCTCGACAGCAATAACGCAATCTATCACTTCAGATTGGGCGAGACTTTTCTTATGCAGGATTCCGCCAACCCCATAAAAACCATGTTTCACTTACAGAAAGCAACTGTTTTAAAGAAAGACTTTTTGGAAGCAGAATTTACGCTGGCAAAATTGTACCTGTATCGTCAGAACTATGACAAAGCCATCAAAGCGTTTGAGAAACTGGAAAATCAATCGGATTACGCCGATAAAGCTATTTTCTACAAAGGAATGGGCTACAAAGAGCAAAAAGACACATTGCGTGCAATGCAGCATTTTGAAAAGGTTTTACAGATCAATCCGCAACATTACGATGCGGTGATGCAGATTGCTTCATTGTATGCGGCACGTGGCAATGAACTGGCGATTCAGTATTATAACAGGGCATTGGCCATCAATGAAGCATCAGACGAAGCTTGCTATGGGAAAGGGTATTTTTTTCAGCAAAATGGCGAATATGAAAAAGCCATGGCTATGTATGACAAAGCTCGGTTGATAAATTCAGCCCATAGGCTGGCCCTCTATAATTCTGCGTTTATTGCCCTGGCTCAGGGGAAATTTGAGAAATGCAGGGATTTGTGTAATACGGCCATATCCATAGATGAAAACAATGCCAATGCCTACGCCCTGCGGGGAACCGCCTATGAAAAAATGGGCAATAAAAAAGCGGCGTTGCAAGATTACAACGCCGCTTTGGATATCGATCCGAAGAATTTGCCCGCCAGAACCGGCAAGGAAATGCTATCGGGAGAATAATTATAGGCGGGTAAGAACAACCTTTTGAAAGTGTTGTTCTGTTCCATTCACAACACGCCAGAATAACAACTGGGTATTGCTTTTGTATTTCAGTTCCCACTCATTGCCATCAAAGAAAGTTACCAATGGTGAATTGTCTGAAGGCATAGAGTAATCTACCTCATAATCTACAGGATAGCATTTGTTTCCATTTTCTTTTACCAGGTATTTTGATGCACTGAAGAAGCTGTAAACATCATCTTTCATGCAGGGATCCATTTCATCTGTCCATTTAACATCGTTTTCAGCACTGTCTGACCATGCACTGAATTTCCAATCCTGCATCATTAAGATTTGCCTAACTGATTTACCGGCAATGTCAGGATAATTTTTGTCAGGGTTGCTGTCTTTTTTAGAACACGCTGCTGCAAACACCAAAAGGCTCACAGAAAGAAGGAAGATGGTCTTTTTCATTTCTCTTTTCTTAAATAGGTATGTTTGCGAATATACATCAATATTCATGATTTTCTCAAATCGTTGATGACTTCGGCAGCCATTCTTAGGCCAAAAAGTGCAGGCATAAATGAAATTGTGCCGTAAAATGACTTTTTAAAATTGGATCCATCGGTGAGTTTAAGGCTCTGTTTGTACAAAGGGCCATAATTGTACACTACCTTGAATCCACGGTATATACCATGGCGATGAAGCCTTTTTCTGACCAAACGGGCAAACGGACAGTTATATGATTCACTCACATCACCCACGGTTACTGCTGCTGCATCGGTTTTGCCCCCGGCGCCCATGCTACTGATAAATTTCTGCTTGTTTTCAACACAGCTGCAAATCAGGTAAACCTTGGGGGAGATGCTGTCAATGCAATCCATCACATAATCATAGCGGTTTTGGTTAATCATTTCGCGGGTATCTTCCGGACGCTGAAAGGTATCTATCACTGTCAAATTGAGTTGCGGATTTATATCCAGCATGCGCTGTGCCATTACCGCTGCTTTAGAATGCCCGACAGTGCTGCTCAGTGCTGGTAACTGCCGGTTTTTATTGGTGTTATCCACTACGTCACCATCCACTATGGTGATATTGCCAATACCGGCTCTGCAAATAAATTCAGCAGCATAGCTGCCCACTCCGCCTAGTCCTACGATCAACACACTGCTTTTATTCAAACGTTTCAGTTCTTCTTCGCCAATCAGCAACTGGGTTCTTTCAAGCCAAGACAAGTCCATCATGTTGCAAATGTAGCAAGCATTTTCACTATTTTTGAGCAATGGCTGCAAAGCAAAAATCCGGTTTGGGATTATTTATTACGGCGGCAATTGTGCTTGTGTGCATGGCCCTGGTGTTATTTAGGGGCTATTGGTGGCGAAGTCTGGCAGATGGTCCGGTAGGAGAATACTATGGCAAGCAGGCGGTTATTGATAATTATGGAAATGACTTTAAAAAACTGGGTAAAGAATTCAATATTGCCCCGGAATATCTTGCAGCATTGTGCATGTTGGAATCGGGTGGCAGAAAACCCGCGGGCTACCGGTACGAAAAGCATGTATATGCTCGATTAAGATTGGTAAAACTTGGGTTAAAAAAACGCTACGAACATGTGAAACATGCTGATTTAAAAGATGCTGAAGACGAAGCCCTTCAAAACCTGGCAACCAGCTGGGGGCCATTTCAGCTGATGGGCTACAAATGTTTGTTATATGATATAAAAATTAAAGATTTGCGCGAGGATGATGGGGTGTACTGGGGAGTGAAGTGGATAAACGAGGCCTATGGCAAGTTGCTGGCCAAAAAAGATTATAAAAACGCATTCCATTATCATAATTCAGGTCGGTTGATGCCACCAAGCGGAATCAGCAAAACGCATGACCCCGACTATGTGAGCAAAGGTTTGGCCTACATGCAGTATTTTAAGGAAAAATTGTAAGCTGGTTGTAAAAACTCTTTTCACGGGCAGAATGCAGTAATTTTAAACGAAATTTGCATCAATGTATAAAATTACCGGCTATTTCATATGGTTGTTTCTCGGCATCTTACAGGTTTCTGCACAGCATCAATTGATCAGGCCAAGAACAGAGGCCCTTTCGCCGATGGCGGCATTGTTTTTAATGGAAGGTCCCGGCCCGCTTTTCCCATCCGGTGAGGATGGCAAACATTGGGTAACTCTTCAGTGGAAAAATGAAAATTGCATTATCCCCAATACCGGAAGTATTTATGGAAGTATTCATTTTTTAAAAATTGATTTTGAGCAATTTAAATCAATAGTTAACAACCCTTGCATTGCATATTGCGATGTGTCCGGCAGGTTAAATTCTCCGCGGTTGCTAAATGACACAGCCAGGGTTCACAGTCGTGTCAACGAAGTCCACGAAGGATTGAACCATGGTTTACCTGCTGCCTTTAAAGGTAAAAATGTTGTGGTTGGTATTGTTGATGTTGGTTTTCAAACCAATCATCCCACATTTTACAATGCAGATGGTACCGTTTACAGGGTGAGAAAATTCTGGCATCAGAGCGACGGTAGTGGCAGTGCCCCGGTCGGTTTTAGCTACGGAACAGAATTTAACATGCCTTCGGCCATACAGGCAGCAAGGGATGATGACGGAACCCATGGAACGCACGTAGCCGGTATTTCTTCCGGTTCCGGATTTACCACACCACAACAAAAATTTCGGGGAATGGCGCCTGAATCTGACATGGTATTTGTAACCATAAAATACACCAACGATACTTTAAATGGCAGTGCTCTGGGTGATTATGTGGTTGCCAATCCCACCATTATTGATGCGTACCGTTATATTTTTGATTATGCCGCTGCCCAAAAAAAGCCGGCGGTTACCAACCTCAGTTGGGGTATGCATACAGGTCCGCACGACGGAACATCGGTTTTTGATAAAGCAGTGGAATCACTGTCTGGCAAAGGTAAAATCATTGTTGGGGCCAATGGTAATGATGGCGGAAACCAAATGCATGTAACCGCCAATTTAAAAGGGGATACTGCCTACACTTTTGTGGCTGACCGCAACCGAAGAGATTACCGCGAAGAAAGTGTCTATTGTGATTTTTGGGGAGCGCCGGGTGAGGATCTTGGATTGAATATTTCCTTGTTTGATACCTTGGGCAATTTACTGATACAGGAACCTTTCGTTTTTGCGTCTTCGGGCGCTGTAGTGAAACGAAAGATAATCAAAGGTCTAGATACATTACAATACACGTTTTCCTGCCAGAAAAGCTATGTAAACAATCAAAAACCCAATATTCTGGTGATGCTTACATCCTCCAATGCAGCAAAATGCAGGTTAAGACTGGGCATTACCGGCAGGGGAACAATACATGGCTGGAATAGCGGACAGGTATATCGGTGGACCAGTGGGTTATTCATCGATAAAGTGAAGGGGAACGACTACAGCGGAAAATACCTTTCAGGCATTGCATCGGGCAGCATGGGTGAAAATGGAGGAACAGGCAAACATACACTTTCGGTAGGTTCCTATGTAAACCGAAATAACTGGATAGATTTTTCTGGCACTTACCGAGCACAAAACTGGTTAAAAGTGGGAGAGATTTCAGGTTTTAGCAGCCGTGGACCCACCCCTGACGGCAGAATGAAACCGGACATTTCGGCACCCGGGCAAATGGTGGCATCTGCCGTGAATAATAAACAATTTGCCCCCTGGATGGACGAAAATACGTTGTACAAAAGTCAGTTTAACGGCGAAACACAATACTGGACCATGTTTAGCGGAACCAGCATGGCAGCACCGCATGTGGCAGGAATAGTAGCACTGATGCTGGAAGCCAATCCATCATTGAATTTGAATGAAGTAAGGCAGATTTTAAGGACAACTTCTATAAAAGATAATTTAACCGGCATTGACAGTAACAATAATTATGGTCATGGAAGAATCAATGCCCTGGATGCAGTTAAAATGGCATTGAGCATGAATAATACCTTTGTTCAAGGAGAAACAGGATCCAAATTTATTGTTTTTCCTAATCCAGCCGTTGACCATCTTTTTATAAAGGATTTATCCGTCCGAACTACCACAGTTGATTTGGAGATTACTGATTTACAAGGTAGGCGGGTGTGTATTAAGCAAAATATTGCCCTGGAAAATGGCATTTGCAAGGTGCCTGTATCAAAAATTAGCAATGGGTTTTATGTGTACAGAATTATCAGTGGCCGCTGCACACAGAGTGGTAAGTTTATGATTCAACATCCATAGTTCCGGAAATATAATCCAGATAGGATTTTACATGCCTGTCTTTTTTGGAAGGGTAAATGTCTTCAATTTTTACCATGATACCGGTTTCTTCCACGTCTCCAAAATGATGGTTGATGGCTGTGCCAAAGGTTCTCATGCTCGGACTCAAATTCATGTAAGAATTAAATAAAGGAGGTATATTTTCTCCCAGTTCCCTTACCTTTTGATTAAGAAGTCTGTGGCCATCTTTATAAGGAAGATTACTAATTTCTTTTATAAAGGGAGTACAATCCGTTTCGCAAACAACCGAATTGGGAACGTTCACAAGTTTTTCATGATCCGGAAAGTAATGATGCATGAAATTCAGAATCAAATCTCTGGCAGTCCGGTTAAAATCGGTGTACATGGTTACTTTTCCGAAAAAATAGTTTACTTGGGGGTACAGCACCACAAGTGCCCCAAGTCCATCCCAAAGATTATCTAGCGAAAAGAGTCCCTTTCGGTTTTCTGCACTGGGCTGGTATTGTGGTTGTACGAAGCTTCTGCCCAGTTCGATGGTATGAGGAAAGTAATCGGTTTTTAGTTTTTCGCTGAATTCAAAAATTTCAGTGGTGCTTAAATGAAAGGAGCCATCTGCCTGCTTTGCTTTTTCGCAGAGTTGGAATCGGTATCCACCCACAATTTTACGATCTTCCGGATTCCAAACTATCAGTTGTTTATATGCATTCTCACCGAGGTCATATTCGTCTATATCTGTGGGTTTTCCACTTCCACCGCCAGCTTCACGGAAGCTCCATTCCCTAAGACGACCCACCTCTTGCATCAACGCCGACTTGGTGTTACCCTCAAAAATGTAAATTTCATTGCCAATGTTGTTGGTGGGCCTGATGAAAATATCTGCCGTTAATTCGTTCAGCAGTACTTCTTCCGGTATTGGGTCAATGATTGGCAGCATCTTATTTTGCAAGTTTAAGAAAGAAACATGAAAAGGTTTAATTTAACCATTAATATAAGTTTCAAAATCCTGAGGGGAACTGCGCATAGTGTAAATATACGAGCGAAGTAACTGCGCCCACTGGTGCTGACTATACCTGTCGTCAAATACAGTGTGGGAGATGGGTTTTCCAAATTGCACATGGATGTTTTTTCCTTTCTGTCTAAACATTTCATCAGGTAAATAAAACATTTCCAAGTTCGCTTTCAGACCAATTAACTTTCTGAAATTTGCCAAATTGTAAAACCAGTTTGAATTTTGGCCGGTAATATGAACCGGAATAACGGGCTTTTTATATTTAATTGCCCTGCTTATAAACGCCTTATTCCATTCAACATCCTCAACAACTCCTTTATTTCTTCTGGAGCAAAGCCCTGCGGGGAAAATCAGTACCAATCGGTCTGATGCATAAACTTCCTCAATTCGTTTTAATTGCTCCCTGCCTTTGGTTCCGGTTTTGTTTACCCCGATGAAAACATCATTAAACTGTGGCAGATTCAATAATATGTCATTTACAATAAATGTAACATCCTGGCGGGCACGCGCTGCCTGACAAAGCAATATCATGCCATCCATACCACCCAGCGGGTGATTGGAAGCAACTATGGCTCCGCCTTCTGCAGGCAAGTGCTCATGGCCGTCTCCGTTGTGTTTTACGCCAAATGCCTCCAAAATATTACAAGCGAAGACAATTCCGGTTTCAGCTTTTTCATTTCTCAGAAAATCATTTATTTCATCCTGATGTAATGTCTTTTTGATCCATCTAAACAGGAAGCTGGGAATTGTACGCGCAATCCTTGGGCTTTTTTCCCTGAAAATCTTCTCTACATCAATCTGAACCGGCTTGTTCATCTGACTACAATGATAGGCAATTGCTGCCAAGTAACTACCTGTACATTGGATGAAATTTCCATTGCCTGTTTCCGGAATATTCAATGGTAGGCATTGGAAATCTGATTTTATCGGTAATATACGCTATTATTCTTACAGCTCTTTTAGGATGGTTTTTTAGGTAACCAAACGAAATGCTGGGCCCAGCATAAAATTGCCTGTATCTGCTTATGTTGCTGAAATCTACATTCTTTCCGTCATTGCCAATCCAACTATTGTCATCACCTCCCAGCAAGCCCTCGACACCATATCCCATATTTATCCCCAGCCATCTGGGCCAAAATTTGGGTCTTATTCTGATTCGTTCCGGGTTGAAATCAATCCAGTAAGTTTGCCCGTTGTAATCCTTTAACATTCTTTCTGGTATACTTTTTCCGAGTAATGCCGGCCTCATAGCCGCATATGGCGAGCCGTGAAAACTAATTCTGATGGGAATACGGGCATTTCCCCAAAACCAGTTTTGTAAACCCGCAGCCAGTGTTCCTGTAGCATTGGCAATCATGTCTCCTTTGCTGGCTCCCCATGTTTTGCTTTTACCATCAAAATATTCAATCGGCATTTGAAAAGCAAGACTAAATCCTGCACCGAGCAGGGCACTTTTGTGTTTGCTGTAGCCCACATGCCTAAATGAAGCTGAGGCAGCGGTAGCGGAAAAATAGGCACCGTAAACATGTCCTACCTTATCCATTTGCAACCAGCTTTTATTGTCGTTAATCCAATGAAACTTGGTTTGTGGCTCTTTGCTGTACCAGGTTTGATATAACACGTAATGTGTTCCAATCGTGGCTACAGAAAGTCCTGCCCAGGTGTTTTTTTGCCAGAACAAATTCCTGGCAGTGCTATCGAAAGAATATAAACCTTTTATTGATATAATTATCAATAAAACATTGATTACTATATTTTTAAAGATTAGCTTAATATGGAATTTTTTACTGCGTCAAGTATGGAAAAAGCTGCCTGTGAGTTAACGGATTCTGCGTATACCCTCAATACTGGCTCGGTACCACTGGGGCGAATCATAACCCATCCGGCATCGCCCAGCCGGAACTTAAATCCGTCTGTATCTTCAATAGACTGAACGATGTAACTGCCAAACGTGGCATAATCACCTGCTTTGCACTGATTTACAATCTGATCTTTGGTTTCGGGATCCAAATGCAGATCGTATCGCTCTACGGCAAAGGTGCCCGTATTTTTATAAATATCTGCGATGAGTGCGGAAATGCTTTTTCCGGTTTTGGCCATGTATTCCAGCAAAACCAGCCCCATCCATATACCATCTCTTTCCGGAATATGTCCTTTTATGGCAATACCACCGCTTTCTTCAGCCCCAATCAATACATCATCCGTAACCATGTATTCGCAAATGTACTTAAATCCGATTTTGGTAGTAATACTTTCCAATCCTTTAATCTTACACAACTGCTCTACTTTGTCGCTTACGCTGAAGCTTTTTACCACTTTGCCGGAAAAACCTTTGTAATCTGTTAAATAATTGATGAGCAATAATATCAGATGATGGCTATCCACAAACCGCCCTTTTTCATCAAAAAAACCTATCCTGTCGGCATCTCCATCAGTAGCGAGGCCACAGATAAAGTGGTCATTTTGTGCAATCATGTCAGCGATTTCGGGCAGATTTTTTAAAATCGGCTCCGGTGCCCTACCATCAAAGCCCGGATTATGGGTAGCGTGAAGCAGGGTGGCCTTAGGCAACAGCTTTTTTATTACATTCTGACCGGCACCGTACATCGCATCATAAACAAGTCCGGGTGAAATTGCCTGAAGGGCTTCCATGTCGAAATGACTAACAACATGGTCTATGTACATTTTTTCCAAGTCAACCCACTGGATTTCTCCCATCTTTTCGTAATGGCTTAGGGGCAACGCAGGTGAGATTTCTCTGTCGCTTATTAAACTCTCTACTTCATCAATAACCGACTGGGTTGCAGGACCGCCATAACCGGCTTTTATCTTGTATCCATTATAAGTGGGAGGGTTGTGGCTGGCAGTTATAATGATACCGGCATTTGCATTCAATTGACGTGCACCCAAACTAACCATGGGTGTACTTACAATTCCCTTAGACAGGTGAACGGTAATTCCTTGAGAAGCCAAAATGCGGGCAGTTTCTTCTGCAAACATTTCTCCGCCAAATCTGCAGTCGTGACCGACCACACAAGATGGTTTTTCTGATTGTTTTTGAAGCCATTTGGCAGTTGCCATGGCAACTTTTCTAACGTTGGCAGTGGTAAAATTATCTGCGATAATCTCTCTCCATCCATCTGTGCCGAACTTAATCTTATACATGTTTGCTTTTATTATTATCAGTAAAATTGAACATAACGACTCACCTGTGACCAGTTGTATACACTCAGTGCTTTCAGATATTTGTGCGAATCCCATTCGGGAATTAGGGTGCTGTTAATCCGGGTTAGCACAAAATCATATGATTTTTCCTGAATCAGATCTTCTATCGTTTTATAACGATAAAGTAAACCCCAATTGTATATTTCATCAGCAGTTACTGCATTCAGGGGCTTATTGTTGATATATATAACCACACTTTTTACATCATAACGAATGCCAGATGAGAGTAGCTTCCATTCTTCATGAAAATCTATTCCGGTTACAACTACATCGGTTCTCAATGTCTTATAGTCATAATACTTATCGGCCCCCAGGTTAAAGAGCACATCTTTGTTATCATTTAGAAATCGCTGCATATTCGCCATCATCATATTGCCTGGATCATCAGGGTCATCGCTATGTGCAACAATCTTGTAATAAACTTCTTTGCTTTGCGGGATGGTAAATAAACCTTCAATATTTCGAGTGCTGTAAAATGCTTTATCCCTAATGCGTATAGCTTTTTCAGGATTTTTAGTAAAAGTCTGACGGCCAAATTGTACAACATTGAAGTTGTAATTTCGGCTGTAAAGGGCTTCTGTCATTCTAATCCTTGACGGGCCGTTTACGTTGCACTCCAGAAAGATAGAGGCCAGCACATTCCAGCTTTCCCTGAGGTCTATATAACCGTAGCTAACTTTGCCTTTGCTGCCATCATTGATAAATGATATGCCAACGATGGTGAATGTTGTTTTTTTTCTGCCGCTGCTCCAGAATTCGTGCAAAAACACATTGGCAGTTTTATTAAAACGCGTGTCGGAAGATTGCTCTATGGCCTGCAGTGCGGAAGGGGAGATCCGGATGCTTTTTTGTGGTGAATCCCATAATTTAAGGGTGCCTGCCATGATGTGCTTATAGCAGTGATTCTGAAGTTCATATACCATATTAAAACCCATGGAATCACTTTGTCTGTTGATGTTAAGATTCACCAGTGCCGGCATGTTGGTATACGCATCAGCAGCGGTTGCGTAAAGAACCGTTATAAAGCCCAAACAGCGATATAGCGAGTGCAACTGCAAACTCCTGTTATTATGTAAATGCGTTCTCGCCTGTGATTTCGTGACCCAGAATCAGCAAATGGATATCGTGGGTTCCTTCATAGGTTACCACACTTTCAAGGTTAGCCATGTGCCTCATGATGGGGTATTCGCCGGTAATACCCATGCCACCCAGCATCTGACGGGCTTCTCTTGCAATATTTAGTGCAATTTCCACATTGTTTCTTTTGGCCATTGAAATTTGAGCGGGCGTAGCATTGCCGGCATCCATCAGTTGTCCAAGGCGCCATACCAATAGTTGTGCTTTGGTGATTTCAGTAATCATTTCAGCCAGTTTCTTTTGCTGAAGCTGAAAACCTGCTATTGGACGCCCAAATTGCTGTCTTTGCTTGCTGTACCGCAGGGCGGTGTCATAGCAATCCATGGCTGCTCCCAATGCACCCCAGCTAATGCCATAGCGTGCGCTGTTGAGGCAGGTGAGGGGTCCTTTGAGGCCGGTTACACCGGGAAGTATATTTTCTTTAGGCACTTTCACATCATTGAATACAAGCTCGCCGGTAGCACTGGCCCTAAGACTCCATTTGTTGTGTGTTTCGGGGGTGGTAAAACCTTCCATGCCTCGCTCCACGATTAATCCATGGATCTTGCCCTCCTCGTTTTTTGCCCATACCACAGCAACATCGGCAAAGGGGGCATTGGAAATCCACATTTTAGCGCCATTCAGAATAACATGATCTCCGGCATCTTTGAAATTGGTTGTCATTCCACCTGGGTTGCTGCCATGATCCGGCTCGGTGAGACCAAAGCATCCCATCATTTCGCCTGAAGCCAGTTTGGGAAGGTACTTTCGTTTCTGATCTTCGCTGCCGAATTTATATATTGGATACATAACCAGACTGCCCTGTACGCTGGCAGTGCTTCTAATGCCACTGTCGCATCGTTCAAGTTCCATCATAATGATACCATAGGTGGTGTAGTCCATGCCACCACATCCATATTCGGCGGGCAACTGCGGACCAAATGCACCCACGCCGGCCAATCCCGGGATTATATGATGGGGGAACTCAGCACGTTGAGCATAATACTCTATTACCGGTGAGAGATCTTTTTTTACCCAGTCTCGAACAGAAGCACGGATCAGTTTCTGCTCTTCTGTCAGCAAATCATCCACTCCCATAAAATCGGGTGCCTGGTAGTTGTCTTTACCCCGGTTTGCGGCGTATAGTTCGTCGAGATTTTGTGTCTGCATTTCGTTAAATTATTTGCAAAGGTACATTCTTCTGTTTTTTTGTACATCAATACTTAACTACATTGGCGGCATGTTTGTTGTTTTTTTAGACAGTCAGAAGGTACACAGCCCTATTGGTGTGCATGATTTTGAAAGAAAAGAGGGGGTCACTCTGCTTGTGAGTGCAAGCGTTACGCTTGGTAAACATCCTGATTTAGATCACATCAGTCAAACATTTGATTATACAAGACTGCTCGAAATTGTTAATGAACAAGCGGCGAAAGAAAGGCAGTTACTAGAAACACTGGCATCCGATATTTATGATGCCATACTGAAAGCCACGGTTAACCCTATTGAAAATGTCCATATCCGAATAGAAAAGCCACAGATACCTCATTCCGGGTATGCCGCCAAAGCATGCGGTATTGAATTTTACCAAAAAATTAAATAATTGAATGTAATTTTGTGTGATTAGATGACGCGATTTAGTTGGGCTTTGTTTCTTTTCGTTTTGCTTGCGGTGAATTTTCTCGCAGCACAGCAAACTGTTCCCGGTATTTATGGCTGGATTGAAGATAAAGAAACCGGTGAGCGGATCGAAAATGCCTTGGTTATAGACAGCAGTGACTTACAGTACACCTATTCCAATCGGGATGGATACTTCAACATGGGGGTAGGAAGCGGAAAACACATCCTCCTTTTTGCGGCAGCCGGTTACAAGGCAGTTAGACTGATTGAGGATGTATATTCATCCCGGAAAATCAGCATTCAATTGACCCCCTTGGCGGGAAATGTCAATGATACTACATGGAATAAGTATCACGCAATTTTTGATATACGAAGTGGACATATTAGTCCAACCCGAAAGCAGACACTCGCAATGAATTCCTTACTTAGCATACCGGATCCTGTCAAACTCCTGCAGTTTCTGCCCGGTGTTTCAGGCGGTATTGAGGGTTTAAGCGGTATGTATGTGCGAGGTGGTAACAGCGATCAGAATTTGATGATGATGGATGGTTTGCCCATCTATGGAAACGGACATATTTTTGGTTTTTTAAGTCCTTATAACCCTGAACTGCTGGGCAGTACTGAATTTTACCGAGGTGTAGCACCTGCCAGATATGGAGGAAGGGCAGGAGCCGTGCTTGATGTAGGCATTGCAGAGGGCAGCACAAATAAATGGCGTGGATCCTATAATCAGGACTTATTGCTTTTTAATATCAGTGGTAGCGGTCCACTTAGTGAAAACGGCAAGGTAACAGGCAGTTTCGGATTGCGCAGATCGTGGCTTGATATGATATTGCCAAAAGAGGGAGATCGTTATGCTTATTATGGGGTGTATGATTTGAATGGTAAGGTCACCTGGAGAATCAATGAAAACAACAAAATCAATTTTTTTGCTTACAGTGGTCGCGACAAACTGGCATCTTTTTTTGGTGACGATGTTAAAGACTCACTCAACAGAATTGTTAAAACCAGCTTGAAGCTTGATTTTAAATGGCAAAATAATTTGTTTGGTGTAAACTGGGCACGTAAAATAAATAACAGGCACTACGGTAATTTTTTATTGGGCATGACCCGGGCTACTTATAATGTGATGTTTGAATTTGGAAGTAGTATTCAATCCGACACGTCTTTATCATCTTTAAAACTAAGATCTGAAGTTTCAAATTCCATTACAAATTATATAGGAAGGGCCAATCTGGAATATCGATTGAAAACCAATGCTCACTTGCGCTATGGTGGCGAATGGGTAATTCATTCATTCAATCCCACCACCCGTCATCTTTTTTTAGGGGGCTCGGGCGGAGTTGGCATAGATACTACTTATGGACAAAAAAACAAGAGTACCTTGCCTGAAGTAAGTTTGTATGCAGAATACGAAAACAACCTTGGTCGTGGATTAAAAGTAAATGTAGGGGGCCGGGTTTGGTCTTTTTTTAGCGACGGTAAAACCTGGATCAGGCCGGAACCAAGAATTCTTATCAGTCAGATTCTCCAAGGACAAAAAGCGTTAAAACTGGGATTTGGTATTTCTAATCAGGGCGTTCACAGACTAAGCAGCGTTAATGCCAATTTGCCGGGTGATATTTGGTTCCCTTCAGGGGGTAATTTCCGCCCACAAAGAACCATTCAGATTACCGGTGGATTCTATCAACCTTGGAAAAAGGGGCTTGAATTCAGTACTGAAGTTTTCTACAAGTCGTTTGATGGAATTACCGATCTAACAGGACAAGACGAGGAAGGGCTTGAACCCAGATATTGGGAACGTATGCTGGCACAAGGCACCGGAAGGGCATACGGGATAGAATTTTTGCTTATGAAGAAAATAGGTAAATTTCATGGCATGGCCGGATATACCCTATCTCGCAGTGAAAGAAATATTCCAGACATAAACTTTGGTGAAACTTTTCCATTTCGCTGGGACAGAAGGCACAAAATATCCTTTCAGGGCGTGTATGCTTTCAAAAAAAGCTTGACACTTCAGTTTGGCGGTATGTGGATGACCGGTAATGCAGTAACCGTACCGACCGGACAATATTTGTCGGCAGACGGAATAATGGTTCTGGATTACACCTCTAAAAACAACTTCAGAATGCCCGTTTACAGCCGCATTGATTTAGGATTTACCAAAAAACTGAAGCCCCATTTGAAAAGGCCTTTCAGTTCTTACTACGGCATTAATATCTATAATATACTAGCCAGGAAGAATCCGCTGCTTGTGAGGGTTGATCAGCCCGCAGGTAGGGCTGTAGAAGCTTTTGGCATTTCTTATTTTTCATTCATTCCTTCGGGCTTTTACAGGGTAGTATTTTAATCATGAGAAAGTTAGTTTTAACATTATTCGTTGTTTTGGTGTTGTGTGCCTGCGAAACCAAACTGGATCTGAGCGAAATTGGTATGCGAGACAGATTGGTGGTTAATTCGCTGGTAAACGACCAGGATAAAATAGAAATTCAGATTAGTAAAACCATTCCACTGGGCAGTACCGGTGATGTGGAATTTATAAAAAATGCACAGGTAGTTGTTTATGATACCAACGGAGCGCAGGTAAATTTTACCTATAACGTAGGGACTGACAAATATGAAAATCTGACTTTTCGTGCCAAGGCGGGTAAGCGTTACAGTATGGTGGTGAAAGCACCCGGATTTCAGGATGTTTTTGCTGAAATGGATATGCCGGAGAAGGCCATTGGTATTCCTTCCACATGGAAAGACTCTACCGATCTGGATACGGCAGGTTATCCCACCGGTACACTAACGGTGAATCTGAATGATAATGGTTCAAAAAGAAATTATTACCGAATTTCATTGTTTTATTACGATGATATAACTGCAGTATTCAATGCACTAATGCCAGTAACCAGGGATGCCGCCATTGAAAATGATGCCATAGTAAGTGATAATGGTTCATGGGTGTTTTCAGACAGAAGCTTCAATGGGCAGCAAAAATCCATTTCGTTCATTACACCTTTTGGATATGCCATGGGCTCTCCAAAGTATCTCATTGTGACAGAGAGTTTGAATGAAGAATATTTCAAATATTTTAAAAGCATAGAGGATTATAAAGCAGGGGCCGGCGTGTTTGGCGAGGCAACGCCAATCTTTACCAATATTCGCAATGGGGTTGGTATTTGGGCAGGCAGCACCATTTCAAGGGATACCATACAATGACAAATCTTTGATTTTTGATTGTTTTTGGTCCATCAGGGATAAAATAACCGAACTTTGCCAATCCATTTATTCCCTGTGACCAAACAACCCGCCATACACCTAAAAAATGCCCGCCAGCATAACCTGCGAGGCGTGGATGCCACTTTTCAGCACAACAGTTTTACGGTTGTTACCG
>JBILTS010000143.1:0-5121 GCA_044371405.1 Bacteroidia bacterium | reverse complement strand
GTTTGCTGGTCAGTTCTCTTCAGCAGGTCTGAATTTAGGCAGTTTGTTGTCAGTCCCGGAAAAAATGGGGGTGTTTGCTTTTCAACTGGATGTGGAGGGAGAGGGTCTCACCACTGAGGAATTTCAAATGTCGCTGCTCGGTGATATCACTGATTATCAACTTTTGGGAAAATCCTTTACCAATGCTAGGATTAACGGTGATCTGACGGCAGAAAAATTTGAAGGCGAAGCTTTTTTCGATGATCCATCCCTTAACCTTGATTTTAAAGGGGTTGTGGACTTTGCCAAGCAAAACGCTTTATGGAAATTTACCGTAAATACACGCGGTACCAATCTTAATGCGTTGGGGCTTGATACCGCACAATCTTTGGTTTTTGGCAGTGCACAGGTAGATGCAGAGGGGTATTCGGCCAAATCATTGCAGGGTGTGATTGACCTCAAAAATTTATCCATACACCGACTAGGTCATATTCACAGTTATAGCCGGCAAAAGTTTGAAAAAAGGAATTTAGAAGATATTACCGAAATTACAGCCGAGGGGGAGGCCATTCAAGGTTTTGTGCGGGGTAAGTTTGATCCGGCCAATGTGTTATCCGTCTTTCAGAATGAAATGGCTACCATTCTTGCCCGCCGCTTTACTCATACACCTGAATTTTTTAACGATTCTTTTTCATTTTCACTGCAAATACCTCAAACCGGCTTATTGACAGGGATTTTACACCCTTCATTCAATACCACCGCTTTTTTTGCATCTGGTATGTTTAACGGACGTACGGAGACCCTGCAAATTTCCATGCAGCCCTTGGATATATGTGTTGGTCAGTTTGCCGTGTCACAACTTGTACTAAATGCCAGAAAGGAAGACAGCACTCACCTGGACTTTAATGTTTCGGCTGCAAATCTTAGTCATCATGATTCAGACTGGTTCAACAATATCGAAGTTACAGGAACCGCATGCCAGTCTGATGTAAACCTTGAACTTAAAATGAGGGATGCCAAGTGGAATGAGGAGATAGACATCATCACCCGAAGCGAGGTTTTTAAAGATTCAATTTCCATGCATCTTGCCAACAGCCGACTTGAATTAATGCACAATGAATGGCAGGTAGCAGGAAATGCAGGAATAACTTTTCTGCCGAATGGCAGGGTGAAAATTAATAATATGTATTTTGAAAGCCGGGATGCATTTTTTGAAATCAACGGTATGGTTTCTGAACGAACTACAGATACTTTACACATTGATGCGGGTAACTTTTCACTCCAGAATCTCAGTCCGCTTTTTCCCGGCTATTCTTTGGATAGTTTGAAAGGGCAGATTAATGCAGGCGTTTACATTACCTCGGTATTGAAAAAGCCTCGAGTTTGGGGTGATTTATCTGCAAGAAATTTATCTTATATGGGATATGATTACGGTGATTTAGATGTTGGGCTGAATGACAATGGAGAGCCGGGTCGACTTGGGTTAAACGGCGGATTTATTGATGGCCCCTTGGACGGGGTTTCAGCCCAAGGCAGCATTGCTTACGAACGAAAGATTATTGGAGACCAGTTTGATATTAAATTAAACATACCATCCTCAGTTTCACTCAAGTCCATGCAGCCTTTTATGGCTGATATTCTTACCTTTCAGGAGGGTAAGGTTTCCGGCAGTTTCCACCTTGGCGGGAATGCTGAAAAACCGGAATTGACAGGAAATGCCAACATCACAGGTGCCTATTTTAAGATAGATTACCTGAATACATACTATAGACTTAATGCTTCAATTATGGCGGATGAGACTGGTTTTTATACCTTCAAACCTGCCCGGCTTATCGATGAAACAGGAAAAAACAGTGCATGGGCTAAATTGGCACTAAAACATAGAAATTTTACAGACTGGTATTTAGATCTGCAAATTGACAGTGCCCGAAACCTGAAAGTACTGAATACTACAGAAAAAGATAACAGTATTTATTATGGTGTAGGATACGCCGATGGAAATTGCAGGATTTATGGTCCGCTCAAACAAATATCAATGGACATAAACCTGAAAACAAGAAAAAACACGCAGATTAATTTGATGTATTCTGAAGTGGAAGAAACATCATTTGGTGGCGGCCATGTAAAGTTCAGGGCACGTGGAATTAACAATCCTAGAAATACTTTCCGAAAAAGTGAGGTAGGAGACGGGCTTTACAGAATAAACCTGTTTCTGGAAGCCACGCCGGAAGCTGAAGCACAGTTTGTTATTGATAAAAAACTGGGCGATGTGATTCGGGGACGTGGCAATGGTGCATTACGAATGTTGTATGATGAAAACGAGCATTTCTTTTTGTACGGGAATTATACCGTCTCGGAAGGGGATTATGTTTTTTCACTGCCCGGCATTAATGTGCTGACAAGAAAAATTGCACTTGACAAAGGCGGACTTATATCCTGGGATGGTGACCCATACAACGTAAACATCAGCATGACCGGCAGTTTCGAAAAGAAAATCTCGCCATCAGCGTTAATGTCGGCTGTCTCATCAACCAACAAAGACTATCCGGCCACGCGTATCATAAGCAAACTGATTATGAAGGGTAATTTGTTTGCCCCCGAAATATCCTTTGATTTACTTGCCCCCGATTTGCAGGCGGCAGGTGGATCCTCGAGTGATGTATATTCGGTTATTCAGAGAATCCGGTCTGATAAAGATGAAACAATGAGGCAGGCAGTAGCCCTTTTGTTGTTTGGAAATTTCATTCCGCCATCATTTGCATCCGGTAGTACAACAGGTGGTGTTAGCGGCAGTGGTGTCGCCGGCAGCAGTCTTTCAGGGGTGGCCAGCACGGTTGTAAATGATATATTCTCCCGACTGGGTATTCCTACCCGTATACAGGTAAACATTGATGACGTGCGGAGTGCCACAGGTACCAATACAAAAGTGTTTATTAACAGTGAATGGTTTCTTACAGATCGCTTGCGCCTCGATGTAAATTATGATCCTACTGTTGCCATGTTGGTAAGCAATGTGGCATTGCCACTCAATTTTAACCTGGAATACATGACCAGAAACGAAAATTGGCGTGTAAAAGCATTCAGCCGAAGCAATAATTTGTTATTGCAGCAGAACAACAGCACTATTACCAATGGTGTTAGCGGAAATACAATCGGCGGTGGATTGGTATACAGAAGGGAGTTTAATTCACTGCGCATCAGAAAATAAGGTCTGAAACCGTATTGAATATGTCTTAAATTTGCTGTCATGAAAGCCGGAGCATTTCTATGGGAAAGTTTGAATATGGCCATGGATGCCCTTCGTAAAAACAAGCTTCGGTCTGTACTTTCTGTTTTGGGCATAACAATAGGTATTTATTGCATCATCGTAGTGTATGCCTTGGTGCATTCAATGGAAAAAAACATCAATGATAATTTTGCTTCATTTGGCACGGATGTGTTGTTTGTGCAAAAATGGCCTTGGGATGAATTTGGCGGTAGCTATCCATGGTGGAAGTACCTGAAAAGGCCTGAAACTAACTTGGCAGAAGCGCGGTTTCTGGATGAGAATATAGAAAAAAAATGGGCTTCTTCGGTGGCCTTTGCTTTTAATTCGGCCGCTAAGCTGGAGTATAGGGGAATATCCTTGTCTCAAACGAGGATAAACTGTGTATCACACAGATACAATGAGGTGCAAAAAGCCGATGTGGAATTTGGGCGTTATTTTACAGAGGATGAAAGTGCAGCCGGAAGAGCAGTCTGCATAATTGGATATAGTGTGGCCGAAAACTTATTTCAGGGTGCCGATCCACTGGGAAAGGATATTCGTATCCAAAATCAAATGTGCAAGGTAATTGGAGTTTTTCGTAAGGAGGGCCAAAGCATTATCAACGCCAGTGCTGATGAGCGGGTGATGATTCCGCTAAAATTGGGAATGTCCATGCTTAACTATCAGGAAAAATCGGAGGGTACGCAGATACTGGTGAAAGCAGCTCCCGGAGTTTCACTTGATGATTTGTCATTCGAAACAAGTCAGCTGATGCGCCGCTATCGTAGAATTGGTCCATACCAAGAGGCAAGTTTTTCTGTTAATAGAATGAGCATGATAACAAATGCCGTTAGCGAACTTTTTGGGACTATTAAAATCATAGGAATAATTATAGGTGGTTTCTCCATGGTGGTAGGTTGTTTTGGTGTTGCCAATATTATGTTTGTTTCCGTGAAAGAAAGAACCCAAGAGATTGGAATTCAAAAAGCACTGGGTGCTAAAAAAAGATTTATATTATCACAATTTCTTACTGAATCCGTGATTTTATGCATGGTTGGCGGTCTCATCGGACTTGGAATGGTTTGGGGTACGCTCCAACTGCTTAATTTTATTCTTGAAAAGCAGCTTGACAGTACTTTTATTCTTTATTTGATGCCTTCCGATATACTTTTAGGTATGGGGGTTTCTGTGCTGGTGGGCTTACTGGCCGGTTTTCTTCCCGCATCTTCAGGAGCAAAATTGAACCCGGTGGATGCCATTCGATCTAAATAAATTCAGAAACGTGGAAAGCAAGTTAATTATCCCAATTGGAAATCTGATATATTTGCTGTAATTATGGAAATAGCAGGAAAAATTTTTGAAGTTATGCCCAAGGTTACGGGCACCAACAAGAGCGGAAACCCTTGGCAGAAGCAGGAGTTTATTCTAGAAGTTCAGGGTGGACAGTATCCCAAGCGCGCATTGATGGCAATATGGGGAGATAAGGTTGATCAGTTTCAGGTTCAAAAAGGTGAAGATGTAACTGTGAGTTTCGATATTGACTGTCGCGAGTATAACGGCAGATGGTATAACGATATAAAGGCATGGAATATTCAGCGAAAATCCGGAACAATGCCTGCACCCGGGGGGCATTCTTTCAATGAAACTGTGTCTGAATCACCAGCAGATGTAGATAACATGCTTATCAATAATGATATTGCTGCTGATTCGACTTCTGGTGGTGAAGATTTACCTTTCTAATTAAACTAAATTATGCTGGTAACATTGAGACAATTGCAATACATAATTGCTGTTTCGGAAACAGGTAGTTTTAGTAAGGCCGCAGATCTTGTTGCTGCTGAGCAAAGTACCGTAAGCCAGCAAATACGTGTTTTAGAGGATCGGCTGGGGATCAA
>JBILTS010000033.1:0-16970 GCA_044371405.1 Bacteroidia bacterium | reverse complement strand
TGATGATGAACAATACTGGTCTGCCCTGCGGGCCTCCCTGTTCCCCATTGAAAACGGCAGAATATTCCTAAACAACGGCACCATGGGCATTACCCCCTATCCCGTGTTATCTGCCCTGCAAAACGGGTTTGAAAACGCTGCCACCAAAGGGGCATACCCCGGCCATACCGACGATTTGCAAAAAGCCATTGCCGAACTGATTGGCTGCGATTTTGACGAAATTGCCATCACCAAAAATGTGAGTGAAGGCATCAACCACGCCTGCTGGGGCATTCCCATGAGCAAAGGCGATGAAGTGCTGATGACCACCCACGAGCACGCCGGGGGCTGCATTGCCTGGCTCCACAGAGCCAATGTAGATGGCATTGTCATCAAAACATTTCCCCTTGGAAAAACCGCTGATGAAACGCTGGCCAATATCGAAAAAGCCATCACCAAAAAAACCCGCGTGATTGCCGTACCGCATATACCCTGCACCATTGGGCAAATTTTGCCGGTGAAAGAAATCTGCGCGCTGGCCAAAAGCCGCAATATTGTAACCGCTATAGACGGTGCCCACCCGCTGGGCATGATTCGGTTTAATGTGCACGACATCGACTGTGATTACTACAGCGGCTGCCTTCACAAATGGGCGCTGGGCCCGCTGGGAACGGGCTTCTTTTACATTCGCAAAAACATGCTCGATAAAACCCGCTGTACCCATGTGGCGGCCTATTCCAGCAATGAGTTCAACATGGCAGCCAATCCGCCCACCGGAGGCAAACTCGTAGATAGCGCCCACCGGTTCTACTACGGCACCTTCTGCGGACCCATGTACGAGGCCGGCCTTGAGGCCCTGAAACTTTACAAAAAAATAGGGCCGGAACGCATTGAAAAGCGAGTACGCGGCCTGGCGGCCTACCTGCAGGAATCCCTGATGGCACTGGGCGATAAAATAATCATGCTCACACCCACTGAAGCCAAAAGCCGCGGGGCCCAGGTGGCATTCCGCATCAATAACGGCAACCCCAAGGCCAGTTCAGAGTTTGTGACAGGGCTGTATAGCAAAAAAATCACCCTGCGCTATGTGGGCGAAAACAACATCGACTGCGTGAGGGTTAGCACCCACTACTACAACAGCCGCGAAGAGATAGACACCCTGGTCGCCGAAGTAAAAAAAGCATTGGGATAAGTGCTTACGCAAGTAGCTGAAAACATCATCCTACAGTGGCGTTCAGGGCAAACTGAATTCACGGTCAGCAGCAGCGGTACCACCGGTGAACCCGCCGATTTTGCGTTAAAAAGAAACATTATTGAACTGAGCTGCCAAATTACGGGCAAAGCATTGTCCGTAACCCCCGAAGACCGCATCCATTGCTGCCTTCCCCTAAATAAAGTGGGCGGGCTGATGCAACTTTTCCGCTCCGAAGTGTGGAATATCCCAATCGAAGTGGCAGAGCCCACTGCCAATCCCCTGCTGCATTACAGCGGACAAGCCAGCATCATTTCCCTCACCCCCATGCAATTGAGCCACGTGTTGGACCATGAACACAGCCGCAGGGCGTTACTGAAATTCAGGGTGGTGTTGCTGGGCGGTTCAGCGATTTCGGCTGCGCTGGAAAAGGAATTAATGGCCATAGAAAAACCCTTTTTCTACCACACGTATGGCATGACCGAAACATACAGCCACGTGGCCTTGCGACGCATGGGCGAACCGGGCTTTCGGTTTTTGCTCCCCACCGAAGCATCCCTTGGTGAAAATGGCTGCCTCCAATTCAGCAACGCTATTACGGAAAATCGCGTATTAAAAACAAATGATGTTGCGATTTTTGCAAGTGATGCTTCCTTTTCAATCACCGGCCGGGCGGACCATGTCATCAACTCAGGGGGCATTAAAATTTCGGCAGAAGCCGTAGAAGCCATCATTCTGGCACATACAGGGCTGGCAGAGGGCACTTTTTTCTGCACCGGCCTACCGGACGAAGTACTGGGGGAAAAGCTGGTGATGATTCTGCTGCAGGGCACTTCAGCCCCCGATTTGCAAAAAATCCCTTTTGAGCCCACCTACCTGCGGCCCAAGGATGTGATCACGGCAGCAAAGTTTCTTTATACGGAAACCCACAAAATCAAGCGAAAGGAAACGTTGGCAGTTATTTATAGGTAACGGGCGAAACTTTGTAGCCCATGCTCCTCAATCCCGCCACCAGTCCATGTTCCTTCATGAGGTGGGCTGCACCTACGGCCACAAAGCAACGTTCTTTTTCAAACTGCCCTTCCAGCTTTTTCAGCCACACGGCATTCCTGTCTGCCAGCAACTGCTTTGTCCATAAAGTTTCTTCTGCATCGCCGGTCACAGACTGGTCAATCACACTTTCCATGCTGTCCATTTGCTGTTTTGCGTAGTATTCGGGCAGTTTTAAACTGTGCTTGATATACGCCTGCATGGCACTGTCTTCAGCACCATCCAAAAACCGCTTTAGAGAACGAAACTGCAATGCCAGTGACGGTTTCACAAACATCACATCAAACTGATCCTCGGCGGTTTCCAGAAAATCGCGGCGGTAGCCGTTTTTCATGGCATAATCGGCTATACCCTGATCGATGGGCACCATGCGCTCATAAACCAGGTCTTTGTAGGCATCGCCATACATGCGGGCACTGATCACAGACTCCACCAGGGCCGGACGGTAATCGTCATACACAGCGGCTTTCAAAGGAGGATCACCTTGTTGCAGGATGCTATCCAGCTTATGCCACTGGGCTTTGCTCAAACTATCCGACAGCTTCACACCTTCCGGCATGGCTGCATAGCGAAACATGGCAAACATGGCACCCCGGTCCGAGAGGTCAACCTCCGTGATGATGCGGGTGCATTTCTTTAAACTGTCAAACGGAGCCGGATGTGCCTCGAAATACCGGTAATTGGCCAGGTGCATGGTGCCAAACAGAAACGAAACCTTACCGGAAACCGGATGGATAACCCGCCATAACAGCTGGGCCCTAAGGGTTGATACACTTAGGCCGAATAGCAACACAACAAACAAACACTTCTTCATCGGGTGGCGGTGGGGTTATGCTCATACATTTCCCTGAGCAGGTAATTGTAAAATTCCTCAGCCTTCTCGGTTTTTTCGTTGGAATACATCCAGTTAAACGTTTTCTGAATACCCTTTTGCTGCCAGATTATAGACTTGTAAATATTATCCGGCAGGGGTTTATCCTCGTTATTTTCAAACACACCCCGCACCTCCCTGAAATAACGGCGGGCAATGCGACCCGGCATGGAATTCATTTGTAAATAAAAAGAATCGGTCTGTTCGCGGCGATAAATTTTACCATTGGGAAGCAGCCAAAAGTTTGTGTAGGCGCCGGATATGCCGCCACCCTCACCTATCATAACCCATTTGCTTGCTTTGGTGGGATCAGTAACAGAGCATGATGCTGATAACAAAGTGAACCCAAGAAAAATCGCTATGTGCAATCGGTTAATCATAGTGGCATTTTACCGGTTTTTATCCAAAAGAGAACACATGCTGCAACCAAGACAATAGCGACAATCTTTATCATGGAGGAGGCAATATATTTTTTGATAAAAAATTCAGGCATATCGGCAGATTTTAGCTTCCGATAAATCATGGCAACAATCACACCATTGTTAAATAGGAGCAATGACAGAATGTACGCGCTAAAGATCCAGACGAACGAAAATTCACCATAACGCGTTGCAACTAAAAAAAGCGTAATAATCACCACAAGAAACAGGAGCGACCATTTCCGCACAGAAGCCGTAATTTCCAGGAACCGCCCCTTTTCCTCCATGGTGAGCTTATCCAGCCCTTTACCCAAAATCATTCGGGCAAATATCAGGGCGGCTAAATACAGCCCCAAAAAAATTATCCATCCTGTCATCTACCGCAAATTTGCACGTAAATACATGGATTACCAAAACTATTCGCTGCCTAGGAAAAACCAAGTGCATGCGAACTGTGGTGACTCCATTTTTCGCTGCTGCACAGTCGGTTGATGAGATCAAACTCGGGGATGCGGCGGTTTAGCAGGGATTGCACGGCAAGCTTGCGCGCTATATTGTAAATTTCGGCAGCACTCAGTTTGTGGCTGGTTGCCAGCCGTTCGGCTTCCTTTAAAGTCAGGGTTGGTATGGCCTGTCTCCAGATACTGACCGCTACCGCAAATTCAGGCAGTTCAAATTGCACCTTATACAGGAACCTGCGTTCAAAGGCATCATCCAGGTTGCGGGTCATGTTGGTGGTGGCAATCAGGATTCCATTAAAATTTTCGAGTTCATCCAGCAATATATTCTGCAGGGCATTGTTCATTTGATCCACCGATGAATTCACAGCCATGCGGCGCGTGAGCAGTCCATCACACTCATTCAGCAGTAAAATGGGCTCGGGTTTCAGGTATTGCAACGCCTTACCATAATCCTGAAAGCAGGTTTTCAGGTTTTTTTCGCTGTCGCCCACCCATTTGCTCATAATCTGGGTAACATCCAGCCGGAAAACAGCCCTTCCGGTTTTCCTGGCCAGCTGCAATGCCAGCTCGGTTTTTCCGGTACCAGGAGCGCCATGAAAAAGAATGGTTAGCCCATTCATGCGGCCCTGGGCGGGCATTTTACGTTTAAACTCCTTGAATTTGGTGGGTTTAATAAGCCGCTCCAAATCGTGCACCTGTGCTTCCACTTCGGGGTTAAACAGCAGGGTGGCGGGCTTTATTTTTTTGGGATCGATGGCATTGGGCGGCAGGGTTTTAAATCGCTCTTTCAATGTCTCTTCCAGCTCGGCGGTAATTTCCGGCAATAAAACCTCTACTCCTTTACTGGTGAGTTCCAGCTCCATATCATCATTCATGAGCGCACCACCGGTCTGCTGCACAAGCTGCTTTTTAATGGGGGCCCATACATTGGAAGTAATCAGATGCTTGAGATTGCCAAAACTGGCTCCGGTTCTTATAAATCGCTCAATGTAGCGCAACTCAAAAGGACGATTATCGATTAAAAATCTGGCAACGATGGCACACAGCACAAAACGATGCAAAATATTATTGCTGCTGCGCATTTGTTTAACCAGCGTAAGGTCTTCATTCACAGAAAACAAAAACTCCATTTCCCCATGAAGCTCACGTTCATTAACAAAGTCATGGTCAAGCAGGTTAAAACGAAAATACTCCATCATGCGGTAAACCCCAATGGGCTTGAGTTCCCGAATAAACTGTATATCGTTTTTGCGCGCAGCAGACCAAACCGCCCTTTGCAGCACTATTTTGGTTTCTGACATGGGACTCTCGGTATCTGTTACCACGCGCATACGTTTAAAACCATAAAGCACATCAAACGCATCACCGCGATTGCCCATTTGTCTTTCCGCCAGTTCATACAGCCGGTTTTCTTCTATGGGAGAAATACGGAACTGATGGTGAAAAATGAGTGCAAATACCACCAGCTCATCGCGGGTAAGGTTCAGGCAGTTTGCGTACAATTCAAGGTCAGCATCAGTTTTGGCTTTCGCCTTGTCCATATTGCCGGAAATCGTTTTTCGGTAAACGGCGGCAAAGCAATCCGCCAGGGTCTCGAAGTGTTTAAAAATTGGATTGGTTTTTTCCATGTTACAAAGTTTTAACGGCTAAACGCACCCTATCCGCGTGGTGAAATGTTGGTGAGGAATACGTCTGCAGCCGGATTTTTGTGGGATTTACTAACAAGATGTTTCTCAAGTTTTTTGTTGATTTTGTTTATTCTTTATACTCCATTGCACGCTCATCTCAATTCATCTGTTAAGAATAGATTTTGAAAACATATTTCAAACTCTTTCAACAAACATTGTTTGTCTTTGAAATCACATCATGCTATATTGCAAAACTAGAACCCTTAAAAAAATTTCATATAGTTATAAGTAACTATTTTTATCACAAACCATTAAATACTAATTAAATATGCCAAATGAAATAACCCTCGCAGAAGCCATCGGTATGACCCATGCCTATCAAAACGATTCATTATTCAGCGGCCAAACCGTTTCTGCTAAAATCCCCAATGCTGCATACCTTGAGATCATCAATCAGCCCGGTTGTGTTGAGGTTCGGACATACTTTGCCAAAAATGCGGCCGGGGCATTAACCCTGGTTATCGTAGGGGTGGATGCCAATGGCAATGACATGACTGCCGGTAAAATCATGAACCGGTTAATCAAATGCCCGAATGATTGTCCGCCTAATTCTCCCCTGATGTTATAATTGGCATTTTGGAAAATATTAGATTATTTTATTACCTGGTAAGATTATTATATAATCTGGCTTTAGGATTATGTGTTGTTGCAGGAACAGCATCCCTCGCCAAAAGAGGATTTATCCGTTCGCTTTCCACCCTTTATCCCTACGTATTTATCGGTGCATTTTTTGAATTTTTATTTCAAACGAAAACTTATCAATTATTTAGTTTCCATGAAAATATAGATATTGTTACATTGGTATATATTTATGATATCATCTTTCCTATGTGCATGGTAGTTTCTGTCATGTACCGTGTTTTCGGAAAATCCGCCTACAAGATTATGGTGTTTTTAACCTTCATGGCACTTTTATGGATTCTGCTCAATAATTTTTTATTCGTATCTATAAATTATATAATGAGCATGGCGGCCATTCTAATGCTGCTGATATGGCAATCAAAAGCACATTCGCTTAAATGGGCAAACAGCATTGACTTTCTGTTTGCATTGAATCTTTACTTCATGTATATAAATTACTTGCAAGAGTTTAAAATTGCAGTCTGGAAATATTCAATTATCAATCAATACCAGTATAGTATTATAATGTTTTTATCAATTTCAACCCTTATTTTGATCAATGTCAAATTCTGGAGATCTATTAATCACTGAAATTTTTTTCCTGCTGTTGCCGGCGTTTATGCTGCTTGCAACCATGGTCTTGATTGCCTACTTCTACTTGCGCAGGTTCAATAAAACCATCCGACGGTATAAAATTCAAAAACTGGAGGAAGTTGAAAACGAAAGAAAAAGGATTGCCAATGATTTGCATGATTTTGTGGCCGGGAAACTGATCACGATCAAAAGTGAACTTAACGAAAGTTTACATTCATCGGATGATCCGAGGGTATATAAAAGTATAGCACAGGGCATCACCGATTTAAACAAATTCCATGATGAAATAAGACACCTGGTAGAATACATTTACCCAAAAGAACTGCTTTCGGGAAACATACGACAGAGTTTCACCCGGCTTGCTGAAGAAATGAGCAACTCACAAACGGAAGTTATTATGGATATGGAATTTGAACATCAGTTGCCAAAGGATAAAACCCATCAGCTTTTTCGGCTACTGCAGGAAAAAATTTCCAACATTCTTGCCTATGAAAAACCGCCTAAAATTTTCATAGGGCTTTTTGAAAATGCGGAAGAAAGCGAGGTGATGTTAACCCTTTCATACAACCGCAATGACCACACAGCCGGCATTTTAAAAAAACAGCGACGTCCCCAAGGGGGCAGGGGTACCGCTGTGATTAATGAACGATTAAAAATACTGCGGGCCCGTTTCCATGCTGACAATACAGATGGTTTTTACAAAGAAACCATTATTTTCCCGCTTCACTAAATTACATGAAATTACTGATAGTAGAAGATCATCCCAGCGTTTATCAGGTATTGACAATGATGCTGGAGGAAATGACAAACGAAATAGAAATTTCCCACTGCTCCGATTACATTGAGGCAATACAATCCATCACAGAAAACCCACCGGACTTTGTAATTACAGATATACAGATTGGCGAACACAAACAGCTGAATGTTCTAATGGAGTGTTTTGAAAAGAAAATACCCAGCATGGTATTCTCCAGTTTCATCAATTCAACCATACTGAGCCATTGCGAACAAAATAAAGCAAGGGTGGTCGTAGCCAAGTCCTCTCCCATTGAAGAATTAAAGACGGGCCTGCAAAGTTTAATAAACAATCAACATTACCGTTGTTCGGTTTGCAATCAACTCTATGATGCAAAAAACCGGCTTTCACAAGATACGCCCGGGGTTATCTTCTCCCCTGCGGAAGAATTTGTGATCCTGGCCCAGATTGAAGGCAAATCCACCGTGCAGCTTTCCCGAGAAACCAAGAAATCAAAATACACCATTCGCAACCAACGGATGAGTTTGATGGAAAAGAACGGATGCACCATGGAGGAAATTGCTCGCCGGTATCTGTTTTGGCACACCTCAGGGTAACTTACACTGCGCCCAATTATTAAAGGAAGTGCGCGCGTGTGCACATACCTGAAATATAAGAACTTTTTGAAAATACGGCTGTTTTTGTCAACGTTGACAAATTGAGGCAGACGGGATCAAACCGCAAAATATTTGTGCTCAATTTTATTTTTTTTACTCACCTCTTAAACATCAAAAACATCATGACAACACCTCAAAACACCCAAATCGCAAATGCCGTAAACCTGTTCATCATTGACGAAAGCGGATCTATGGCCTCCATGACCGAAAGCACAAGAGAAACCTTCATCGGATTGCTGGAAAAAATTAAACAGGAGCAGGCCGACATGCCCGAACTGCAGCAATTTGTGAACCTGTGGACCTTTGAAGACTACCGTTTCAAAGAACGCCTTATTTTTCAGGAGGTTCAACGCTGGGATGGGCAGGCCCCTGAATATAGGCCCATGGGCGGAACCCCGCTCAATGACGCCATTGGCAAAGCCCTTAAAAAACTGGAAAACTACCTGTTTGTGAAAAATCTACCGGCTGAAAGCACCCGCGTGAGTGTATTCATACTCACAGATGGTGCTGAAAACTGCAGCCAGGAATGGACCACCTCCGGCATCAGACAATATATCACGGAATGCGAAGCGAGAGGATGGGAATTTACCTACTACGGTGCCGACCACGATGTATGGCGTGCAGCGGAAGCCCTGAACATTAAAAACCACTACAACTTCAGCAAAAGCAGCGCGGGCATGAAAACCATGGTGGAAGAACGCAACCGCGAGGAATACAACAAAAAACTGGCCTTCCTTAGCAAGATTAAAAAACCCTAAGCTCCCAGTAACATAAAGTTTCTGTTGCAGGCAATGCGATAGGGCTGGTTCCGCTCTCCGGTGATGATGTATGGCTGATAATTCCATGCACTCATCTGAGAGCGGAATCTTGCTTTTATGCGGGATATGGATTGGTTAATACTGCCATTATCCATGGATAAAACAAACATGGGTTCCAGCACCTGATTGATTTTGTGGGTCTCATGACCGGTCACATTCCGGTAAATGCCCCGCATTTCATCAAGATACTGCTGCCGGTCACTGAGTCTGAAGCCGCTAGGATGATTATAGAACAGCCGGTACAATGCAAAATCGAGGGGCTTTAGTTTAACGATCTTGTCAATTTCAGGAAATTCCAGACTGTTGGTAAACGGGTTTAGGCACAGTCGAAATGGCCGCCTTTCGCTCTCTTCCATCACCTCTGCCAGGCCCGGCGCCATGTTCATGGCCACCTCGGGCATTTCGGCATAGATTTCCTGAACCAGCCCCCTAATGATTTTAAAAAAACCTTTCTCCGTTTCGGTGCGCTGCAATGCCTGCAGGGTGTTCAGCACATCCTCATCTTCCATCAAGGCCCGCTGATCCCAGTCTATGGGGTCCGGTTCATCGCGGAGCATGCTCGAAAACTGGTCCTGTAACATGCTTAGCAAGCCACGGTCCCGGGAAGAATTGCGGGATGCAGGAGGTGGTGCCGATGTATATTTAGGGTTTACCTGATAAAAAGCCGATTCAATCCAGGGGCCTATGCCGGTGTGTGAAACATGAATCATCAGGTTGGTCATGTTCACTTCTGTTTGCAACTCAGGGTGACTGCAGCACCAGGTCTCATGCCGGCCAAAATAGAGGAGGTAATGGTCATGGCGTACGTCTATATTCAGTTTACGCAGTATAAGATGCCCTGCCATTTTCAGATCCACACCGCGCAATAGCTGTCCCACCAGAATGCCCTGTTTGCGGCGGTGTAAATGCTGCAGCCCCGGGAAATGATAGGTCCAGTAGGCCTCATCGGTCTGTGATAAATCGAGGGTATCGTTATCAAGGTCGGGCGGAAAGGCCAGCGACATGCCCCTTTGCTCTATCTGCTCACACAAGGCAAAACGACGTTGTGAAGGCAAACGCCCGTTAGAACTGTTGCTCAGGTTGATATAAACAAAACTGTTGGGCGGAAATAAAAAATTAAGTCTGTCAGAGATTGGCTTAAAGATGGGCTGGGGTGTCATGAGAACGTATTTTTCCAAAAATACAATCTCCATTATTAAAAACCAATAATTTGCCTTTGGGAAGCATCTGCCAGGGTTCATTATCGGTAATGGCAGCCGTGGCTACCACCACACCCCGCGTATCCGGACTTTTTTCATTTTCCAGGTTTATACTCACATCCAAATCGGCCAGCGTAATCTGCCCAAACGGGGCTTTTCGAATGGTTGCATACAAGGAAGCCCCGGATGTACTGGTGTGGTACGCAAACAACCGCACGCCATCACTGAAAATACAGTTAAACTTACCCAGCATATTAATACTTTGCAGTATGGCTTGTATTTTGGGATAATCTGCCGCCTTGTCGAATTGCAGCTTTTGCTTTTTCATGGTGCTCAGCAGGTGGCAGAAAGCATGCTCAGAATCGGTTTGCCCTACCGGCCGGTACGTGTCAATAGAAAGCGAATCATGATGATGCAACACCCCGTTGTGGGCAAACACAATGCTTTTACCCTGATAGTAACGCATAAATGGATGGGTGTTTTGCTGCACATGATTTCCATGGGTGGCATAACGCAAATGAGATATTATATTTTTACTCCTCACCCATGAACCATCGTAAACCGCTTCAAATAATGGGCTGTGCATGGCGCTGCGGGCTTCTTTGATGATCTGGGCTTCGCCATCGGGAAACCACGCCAGTCCCCAGCCGTGGCGATGCATTTGGGCACGCTGTTGAAATCCCTGTAATGAAAAACGGGGCTGAATGTTTTGGTTGAAATGAAGGGCAAGTAGTTCGCACATGGTTTTTGGGTTTATTGGTTTATTGATTTATTGATTTAATAATGGGGTGGGCAGAAGAATGGATGACAACTAATGCTGTCTAACCTACATTCACCTGAATACAAAATTCACCCCAAAACCGTGGCTCAGGCCGGGATTGTCAAGGTTGACAATAATGTGCGCGGATGATAAAAAACGTTAAATTACGGTTTACAGTTGCTGTAGGCAACACCAAGACCTTGAACTGTCCTATTGTTTGGCCGTACAATCGCGTTGGTTGCTTTTGAGCAGCAATTTTTCGGCACTGCCTTTCACAATGGGGGCGCATGACACAGACTTGCGGTTGGCCGGATTGCTCACAATGAGCAAATAGGTAGTTTTATCAGCAGAACAGGTAACAGAAACTGCCTCTGCACTTTGCTTTGGTTTGAGCTTTTTTTGCGCTGAAAATGAAACAAAGTAAGCATGTTCCCCTGTTGGTTGTTTTAATTGAATATGCTGTCCGGCTGTTACGCTGCAAACTTTTTTACCGTCAATATAAATCCAGACAGGTTTATCGCCCATCAAATCCCCTTCGGGCCTCAATACAATAATTTCTGGTGCCGGTGATTGTCCAAATGACGTTAAAAACCACAGGGACAAACCTAAACACAGACATATCCGCTTTCTAAAGATGGCTATTAAATACATATAAATAGATTATATTCTCAAATATATGTATCATATTTCACAAATTCAATGAATTGTAAATAAAAATTTCATAACCATTCAATGGTTATAGTTTTAAAAAGATTGGGCCCACAAACAAAAAATGTAAATCCATTAAGGACTACTGCACTCACATTTGCTGTAATGTTTCATGAGCTTGGCTGCACCAGATTCCATAATGGGTGTAACCGATACTATTTTGCGTTTTGTATCAGGGATGACCATCAAAACATAGTAGTGCTGGCGTGGTTCAGCGTTTATGCTAAGTGAAGTTTCAAGTATTTTCTCAGTCGTCTTTCCCGATTTGTTTAGTGCTGCAAAAACAGTATGCTCGCCTTGATCAAGCATAAAAGTAGTATATCCCGCATCGGGGATTATACACTTCTTTTTACCATTGATAAATAATTTCGGCTTTTGAATTTTCGATTTTCGATCCGCATTGCGAATCACGGTAAGAAGAGCAGCATTATCTGCCTGCTGTGCCTGCGATCGTGCAGGGAAAATCATGAACACCGCCGGGGTGATGATTAAAGCCATCTTTTTGGCTAAATAAAATATGGTCATTGCTTTGTTTGATGCAAAAAAACAATTTCATAAAAATTCAGCTAATGGGTTAAAATCATGATTTTGCCAAATCAAAATCAATGTCAATGAGCAAACCTTAACATTAATGCCGCCTAACGGAATAAAACCGGTGCATGGCCCACACATGCGGCATGCTGATACAGGCAAGAAATACAAAGAAAAGTGAAATCCAGGACTCTTCAGACCCGGGTGAAAATCCAAGCAATGGTAGTGACAATGCAGCTGCCATAAGCAGTATGGCGCCGGCAGTGAATGGAAATGCCTTGAAAAACAAGGTCTTACCACTGGCCTGCATGCCCCGTTTTAGGTGAGACCAGCCGTTCAAACTGTGTTGTCCTATAAAATATAGCCCAAAAGCACTTAATACAGGCAGGAACATGGCCAAAATCAACATGCAGGTGCTCATGACCATAAATATGTTTCTGCCGATAATCCCCCAGGCAATGCCAGCTGCAGCGAAAAGCAAGCCAAACACACCCCAAGTAATGTCTGTATTTACAACTACACCCATACCTCCGGCAATAGCTGCCACCTCCTTCATGTGGGGAAAAAGCAGCATGCCAAGCAAGAGTACACCCCATAACAATGCTTTCATGTTTTTTTGATTTCTGACTTTCCACTCCTCCATGTCTGATTGCCCAAAATGAAAGGCAGAATACAGGATGAAAATGATGAAGGACAGCACCGGTAAAATCCACCAAAGTACAAAATAAATGGCCATGATTCCTATATATTTGGCAACGAACAATGGGCTGATTTTACCGCTGATGTTTCTTGATTCCAGTAAATGATCGAGCGCTCCATGGGGTAAGCCCACCCACAGAAATCCGGTTATTAACAGCACCCACTGCAGCGGATTATAAAAAGTAGGAAACACCAGGTGCAAAACACATAAAGCCGCCGCAACGAACAATAAGAATAACGGTTTTTTGAGTGCCACCAATCGATATGTCAGTTCATGTTTCAATGCCATTAAAAATGGCTTGAAAGGCAAACTTAGGAGAATGCCTAAATCGCCGATAAGGGTGGTTTTCTGATCCAGGAATGCCAGAATACCGGGGCCCTTGTTGTTTTTAAATAATTGTTGAAAAATGGGTTTCCCCCATTCAGGGTAATAGCAAAGAATCCACAGCAGCAGTCGGTCGTAAAATCGAAATCGGGCTGATGCCGTGGAGGTTATAGGTATCTGATCCGCCTTTAATTGCCGGCAAATGGATGCTGCCTGACTATACATATTTTTAAAAGCATAGCCGGTTCCGGGTTTCACGGCTCCTGCCCTGCCACCTATGGCGGTTACCCCATCTATGTCCGACACACTCAAAGGAGCTGAACACATGGGAATACAGCCGGTTTCTGTTTCCAGAATCTTTGCCTCGCCAAAATGCATTTTAACATATTCAATCAGAACTGGGATGGCATCATCGGCTGTGATAATGGCAGTTCCAAAGCGGGTAAGTTCCACCAATGCTACATGATTTGTAAGCGGCAAAACATACATAAATTGGGTAAATCCCTGCTGATCCACACCAAAATCCATCATGTCAAGGCAGTCTGTTTGATGAATTGGCGTTTCTGTTTCTATTACGTAGCCAATGAATGATTGCAAAACAGAAACCTCATTTCCCTCGGGGGCTTTGTATCCTGCTGGCCGGCTGTCGAATATACGTAATGCTGTAAAATCACCCTGATCAGTGCTTACACAAACTGAATGGTTGGCGGCTTTGATGGATGATACAGTGCAGTTAAAACAATCAATGTTGTTACGAAAAATCAGATCCTGCAAGAGCCGCTGCATGCCGGCACCCGGAATGTAATGGTATTGCAGGGGGTTCAGCGCCTTGTCGGTACCCCTGTCTATGCGGAGATAACCCCATTTTTTTTGAATCAGAGACTGGCAGTCCTGAACAATTGGCTCATCAGGTTTTGCCCAGAAGCAGAAGGTTTTTTTGGGGAGTGAAGAAAAGTCAGGATCCAGCAGCACTACTTTCTTTCCGGCGAGCAGCCCGCTTTTTTCCATTTGCAGCAGCAATAATGCGGCCGAAGCCCCTGCTCCTGCAAACAGATAATCGCATGTGTACCTCTCGGTTTGGATCATGTGAGTAGTGATATAAAAAAGGGGTTCCTGCTAACGCTCAGAACCCCTTTTCAAAAATATTTTTATAGATTAGTCTTCGCTTCTGCTCAGGGCATAAACAACCAGACCAAATCCGATTTTGTTCACGGCGTCACCGATGTTGTAGATGATGTCCATGTTCAGGTTCCAGTTCTTGCAGAACTCGTACCACTGACCATCGGCAGTTCCTACCAGGTAACCCAGAGGGTAGATACCCCAACCGATTACAACGAACTTCAACAGAGAATCGATGGCTTTCTGTACAGCTGGGCTGCTGGCCTTTGAAAGCTGAGCAACTTCGCCTTTCCATACCATCCAAACGATCCAAAAATAAGCGAGACCTGAAACCAGACCCCAGAAAGCTGCCTGATCGCGGGCAACTGCTTCACCCCAGTAGCCGGTAACCAGCATGATTACAGAGGCAAAAATCAGTTTCCACAGCAAACCTACTTTAGCACCGGCCTTCTTGGTGATGAGGTAGAATTCTACGCACATCAAAGGCACTGTCAGCAACCAGTCAACATAGCGGAAGAATACGGGAGATTCTCCACCGGTTTCGAGGTTGTAACCGCGCATGTAATAATAGTGCACAGCTGCAATAAAGGTAATAATACCTGAAACCAGAACAGATGTTCTCCAATCTTTAGAGGTGTTACCCAGTTCGAAGAAGAAGAACACAGAGGCGGCCATCATGGCCATGGTGCCGATGAAAAACGTAAATGCTACGTAGTTGTCGGCTGCGATGACGTTAGTCGTCAATAGGTTGAAATGTTCCATACGTGTATGTATTTAATGATGTACCCAAATCAACAACTTTTAAATAAACATGTTTGCATACAGCAGATTTTTTTTGTATTTTACGAAGCGTTATCCACAAAATCACCCAACAAAAACCATACAATAAATTCAGGTAACAACCTCATAAAACGCCATTATCATTGGTTTTAAGCACCTTATACAACCCTTAATCAATCACCAAGTTATTTTTTTAGAAATTTTAAAAATGTGGATAACTAACATTGGGAAATATGCAGATTTTTTATGAAAATCCGATTAAATTAATGCCCGAACAACTGTCAAAATGCTAAAAAAAGCAAAAAGTCCTTCAAGATGAAGGACTTTTTGCGGTAAAAAAGGGATTTATAACCTATCTCAACAAGGTTACATTATTCTTCAATTCCCGCTCCAAACCGGTTATATCTTTATAGGTAACATAAACAATATAAACACCAACAGGATAGGGCTTGTCGTTTACATCATAGCCACTCCACTTGCCATTCAGCTCATCGAATATCTTACTACCCCACTGATCAAAGATTCGCAAACGATACTCCGTAATATTAACGCCCACCGGATACAATAAATCATTCTTATTGTTGTTGTTCGGTGTAAATGCATTGGGCATCCAAAGTTTTGGCTTATACTCGATTTTAACCACCTGATCGCTGCTATCGGTGCAATAACCGGCTGAATACACCGAAACATCCTTAGACTGAACTACTTGCTTGAAAACCCGCACACCGGCTTCTGTCAGGGTAAATTTGGCATTTGGCCCATTGGCTAAGTAGTTGTCATCCATGTAGTATGTCCAGCTAACAGCATTCTTACTGAAATCCACCAGCTCATATTCTGTTTCTGTGAGGTATACAGCAGACTTTGGCGTAAGCATAAATGCTGATACTGGCAAGCCGAACACCTGAGCATAAACAAACGCTGAATCACGGCAAACATTTACAGCATCTGCCTGGTAGCTGGCATATACATTGTAATTGCCTGTTTGGGACTGGGTTGATGTGTTTATTACCGGATTGGCAGATGTGGATGAATATCCCAAAGGACCGGTCCAGGTGTACTGATAATTACCGCCCCCCTTGGAGAACAAACTCAGTGGCTCACCGGCACAAACGGGCTCGTTGGCATTGGGATTGATGTATGGTCTGGGATAAATTAGAATGTCTGTGAATAGTGTATCCTTACAACCATACTTATCCCTAGCAAATAGTGTGTATCTGCCGGACATACTATCCTCAACATCCATTATTATGGGGCTTTGCAAAGTACTACCGTAGCCATGTGGACCTGACCACCGGTATTTTTCGGCACCAAAACCGGAAAGCACAAGGTTAGAGCCCGCACATATATCCTGATTTTTGGCAATGCTGATGTTGTTTTCAATGTTCAACCTAACGCTGTCGCGGGATTGACAGGTATTGTTATCTGTTCCCTGAACATAATACCATCCGTCCATGGGCAAGGTAAGGCCACTGATGACAGGATTCTGAACAGAAGACATAAAACCATTGGGTCCATTCCAGCTGTAATTAACCGCACCACTGGACCTGAAAGTGATGGTATCGCTCTTACAGTGGGGTGCGGGCTGCTGTATCCAGGCAGAAACCACAGGCAGTTTGTGGACAATCACCTTAATCTTGGCTGTGTCGTTACATCCTTGTTTGTCTTTTACAATGAGGGTATAATTGCCCGAATCCGATAAAGTTGCATTGGTTTTGGTGAATGTAGGATAAGCATTACCAATAT
>JBILTS010000032.1:0-17014 GCA_044371405.1 Bacteroidia bacterium | reverse complement strand
TTTTCGGGCAGATCTGTGTCGTAGGTTTCGGGATATTTTTCGCGGTACTCCGCGCTGAAAACGTCATGGCGGGCGCTAGTGAGGCCATTGCTGCCCATGCCTCCGTTGTACTCGCTTTCGTAGGTGGCTTTTCCGTAGGATGCAAAACCTACAATCACTTGCCCCGGAGCGATGGTGTGGTTGCTGATAATGTCGCTGCGTTTGGCCCTGGCAGTTAATGTAGAATCCACAATAACTGTGCGCACCAGATCGCCCACATCGGCAGTTTCGCCGCCGGTGGTGTAGATTTCAACGCCCATGTCGCGCATGTTGGCACAAAATTCTTCTGTACCGTTGATAATAGCGGCGATGACTTCACCGGGAATGAGGTTTTTGTTGCGCCCGATGGTGCTGCTGAGCAAGAAAGGGCCGGTAACCCCCACGCACAGAAGGTCATCGGTATTCATCACAATGGCATCCTGCGCAATGCCTTTCCACACGCTCATGTCTCCGGTTTCGCGCCAGTAGAGGTAGGCAAGACTGCTTTTGGTCCCCGCGCCATCGGCGTGCATGATGTTGCAGTATTCGGGGTCATTACCCAGCAGGTCGGGAATGATTTTGCAGAATGCTTTGGGATACAGGCCTTTGTCTACGTGGCGTATGGCGTTATGCACGTCTTCCTTTTGGCTGGAAACACCGCGTAAACCGTATTTATCCTGCATGGTGCAAATATACGCGATTGTCAGGCATTGGCGAAGAATTGACAACTTTCAAAAAGTTGTCAATTCTGCCGCATAAATCCCCGAATTTTGCAACATGACAAAACCCCTGATATTGATCAGCAACGATGACGGTATTACGTCTCCCGGCATTTCGGCACTGGTAGAAACCATGCTGGAACTGGGCGAAGTGATTGTGGTAGCCCCCGATAAACCGCAGAGCGCCATGGGACACGCCATTACCATCAATCAGCCCATACGGCTCACCAAAGTGGAACTTTTTCAGGGAGTTGAGTCCTGGCAGTGCAGCGGCACGCCAGTGGATTGCGTGAAAATTGCTATCGATAAGATATTGCCCCGCAAACCGGATTTAATGGTGTCGGGCATTAACCATGGTTCCAACAGCAGCATCAACGTGATTTACAGCGGTACCATGAGTGCAGCGATGGAAGGGGCCATTGATGGCATGAAAGCCATCGGATTTTCGCTTTGCGATTACAGCTGGGAGGCCGATTTTATTCCTGCAAAACCGTTTATCAAAAAGATTGCGGAGAATGTGCTAACCAACGATTTGCCTTACGGCACATTGCTGAATGTAAATATTCCTAAGCCCGATGATGGCGTTATCAAAGGCATTAAGGTTTGTCGGCAGGCACAGGCCAAATGGAAAGAGGACTTTGATCAGCGCACCGACCCGTTTGGGCGCACGTATTACTGGATGACCGGTAAGTTTGTGAATATGGACCATGGACAGGATACCGACGAATGGGCTTTGCAAAACGGGTATATCTCTGTGGTGCCCACTATGTTTGATTTGACAGATCATCAGCGCATTGGTGCTATTAATAATTGGGATTTAAATGGATAGGATTATACAACTGGTAAGCGGTTTGCTCATTGCTGCCATGCTGCCCATGCTGGTGGCAGGGTGGATTGCCATGGCACAGGGCATTCAGTTTCAAACCATTATTTACGCCATTGTGCATGGCGAAGGATTTTACAATACCTATTACCAGGTGGGCGTGGCCGCCAATATTGGCATTTTCTTTTTGGTGATGAGCAATCCCAGACTGCTCAATTTTGGCAGGGGCTGGTTAATTGGCACCATTCTTAATGCCCTGTGGACCATTATTATTGACCTGAACTGGTTTACATGAGCCGTGCCCGCAAATATTATCTTGTGGCGGGAGAGGCCAGCGGCGATTTGCACGGAGCCAACCTGATTAAGGCGATTAAGGCCATCGATGAGGATGCCGACATACGCTGCTGGGGCGGCGATTTGATGCGGGATGCCGGTGGCGAACTGGTATCGCATTACCGTGAACGGGCTTTTATGGGTTTGTGGGAGGTAATAAAAAATATCCGCACCATTTCGGGGTTTTTGCACAAGGCCAAAGAAGATATCTTGGCCTGGAAACCCGATGTGCTGGTGCTGATAGACAATCCGGGTTTTAATATGCGCATTGCCAAGTTTGCCCATGAAAAAGGAATTCCGGTGCATTACTACATTGCCCCCAAGGTATGGGCCTGGAATACGGGTCGTGTGAAAGGTATTCACGCTTATGTGGATGCGTTGTATTCCATTTTGCCGTTTGAAATCGATTTTTTTAAAAAACATGGGGTTGATGCGGTCTATGTGGGTAATCCGGTGATGGATGAAGTAGCCACTTTTAATCATTCACAGCATACTAAATCGCAATATGCCGATAGCCAAATCAATATTGCATTATTACCGGGCAGCAGGGCCAATGAGATTGATAACGCGATGCCTGTTATGCTGGAATTGGCCGCACGCAAGCCCGACTGGAACTTCAGGGTTGCGGTAGCCCCCAGTTTTGACCGTTCGTTTTACAACCGCTATACATTGTTGCCCAACATGGAATTGTGCGAAGGCAAAACTTATAAGGTATTGTCAGGCAGCACTGCTGCAGTGGTTACCAGCGGAACAGCCACCCTGGAAACGGCATTGTTGAATGTGCCACAGGTGGTTTGCTACCGGGTGGCGGCGCTCACCTATGCCATCGGCAGGCGGGTGATTAAGGTGCCCTACATTTCATTGGTCAATTTAATTTTGAATAAGCCGGCGGTGCCGGAATTAATACAAGCCGATTTTACCGCAGAAAAAATCGGGAAGCAGCTGGAAGGTTTGGTGAATGGGCCTGAGCGGCAGGCACAGCTCGATGATTATTCGTTGCTGGCATCCCAAGTAGGCGGACCCGGAGCTTCGGCACGGGTAGCGGAGGCGGTGGTGGGTTTTGTAAAAAAGTTGCGCAAGTAAGGAGTAAAGTATTAAATTTGCAGTCCTTTTGGGGGATTAGCTCAGCTGGCTAGAGCGCTTGCATGGCATGCAAGAGGTCATCGGTTCGACTCCGTTATCCTCCACAAAAAACAGAACACCCCGTCAAATTAGGCGGGGTTTTTTGTTTTAATCATATTTCATTTACAGGATTAAAATGCTTACAGTTTGCCCTGATATCCGCAAAGAATAGGTGCCTGCCGGAAGGTGTTGTAAATCCATTATAGATGGGCCCTCCGGCAATTCTTTTTTCCAAACAAGCTTACCAATGCTGTTGAAAAGGGCTGCAGCTGAAGGTTCTGTCAGGTTGCAACGGAGCACTCCCTGGTTTGCCGGATTGGGATAGATGAATGCAGCATCCGACTTTTGGCCTATCGCCACAACCATCCCGGAGGTGTCTGTATGCTGGTTTCGGTCGGTGGCCAGAATGCGGTAGTAGTTGATATTGGATTCAGGTTTTGGATGCAGGAATGAATACCTTCCTTTGCCCGTGGATGTTTGCTGTACCAAGGTTTTCCATTGCAGGGCATTGGAGCTGTGTTGCAATGAGTAGAAGTTTATATTCTCATCTTCGGGGTTTAACCATTCTATTAGTACACCTTGTTGCTTCAATGTTGCTGACAAGCGTAAGTTGGGCAAGGGAAGGGCTATGATATCATCGCCTATGGCAAATAGCCCCACGCTTCCGGTGTAGCCCGTGTAGGTGAGGGTGGAACCGGATACGCTGCTTCCGGATAGTTTGTCCCATTTATTGGTACCTCCATTGAATGCATACAGCGCAAAGGAAGAAGGGGCAGGGGAGGAGAGTTCACCAGCATTCCATCCAAAGGTAAGGTCAATACCAGAGCCCGCATTGGGGTTTGCCTTGCCAAGCACCCAGGTGCGGGTTACGTGCGGTTCTTGGGCAGTACCTGCAGAGCCGTCAAGACCTTTGTAGTAAACTACATCCATTACACGCACGCTGAAATTGTCATTTGCACCGCTATTGTTTGTGATGGTAATGGGGTTGTAGGCACTGTTGCCTACAGGTACCTGGCGACTTATTGTCGAGGCGATAGTCATGGTGAGTTGCCCGCTGCCCGAGGTTTTGACATAAGAAGAACTGCCGCCACCGCTCACATTTGCAAATGTGGCGTTGTAACTGCCTAAGGTGAGGTAGCCCGTGGTCATGTTCAGTGTGCCGGTAGCATTGATGGTGGTATTAAGGGTAACCCCCGCACTGTTGTTAATGGTTAGGTTGTTGAGTGTAAGGGTGCCGGCCAGGGTTTGTGCAGAGGAGCCGTCAAGGGTAAGGGTTCCGGAACAAGTCAGGGCACCTGCATTGCTGAAGTTGCCTGTCAGTTGCACATTACCGCTGGCATTCAGCACTTTTCCGCTATTTATGGTAAGCACAGCGCCACTTTCTACTGTCACATCATTGGCAGTAGCAGGGTCAGTGGAGCCGAGGTTAACCACAGGGTCGTTGGTTACATTGGGAATGGTAACATTGGTATGGGAGGAGGGCAAAACAGCGGGTGACCAATTGGCCGGATTTCCCCAGTCTGTGCTCACGCTGCCGGTCCACGTAACGGCGGGTGCGATGGCCATATAGTTAAGGTAAATATCATTGCCGGTTTTTGACCAGTAGAAATAAGCACTTTTTCTGCCTGCGGCATTGTTTAGTGAGATATTATTGATATCGGCAGATACGCTGATGGTACTGAAAATAGCGCTACTGGCGGTGGGTGCATTGGCGTTGTCGAAGACCAGCCAGGAATGGTCTGAATTCCAGAAGCTGTTGGTCCAGTCTACGGTGGAGCCGATGGTATTGAAGGTGAGATTGGAGGTAACGCCGCTTTGGATGGTGAGGGTTCCACCGGTAACATCCACCCCGTCAAAATCGGTGCCGCGTGTGCCTGATGCGTTGCTATTGAGTTCCCAGATAAGCTGGGAACCGGTATTGTAGGTAAGTCCGTCGGTAAAGGTTTGCAGGCCCGGACTGTTACCAGGGCTATGTATTCCATTAATGGTGCTGGTGGGTAGTGATCCTGTTCCTGACACAATGGCGCCGGAGGATACAGTGAGCTGGCTGCTGCTGGCAATGCTTCCATTTACTTTCAGTTCACCTTGTGTGATGGATGTGGCACCGGTATAGGTGTTTGTTGATGATAACGTTGTAATTCCCGCACCGGAATGAACGAAATTACCTGTTCCCTGAATGACCCTGCTCAATGTTAAATTGCTTGACTTATTAACCTCTAGCGTTCCATTATTAACAATAGCCCCGTTTCCCCCAAGTTCGCCGCTACTGCCGCCATTGCCTACTTTCAATGTGCCTGTGCTAATCGTTGTAGTTCCCGTGTAAGTATTTGTTCCCGTTAGTATCCATGTGGTAGAGCCCTCCTTTATTAGTGCTAGGGTACCACTTCCGTTTTGAATAGCTCCGGAAAATGAATTTTCGCCTGCATTATTGCCCCCCAAAACGATGCTTTGTGCCGAACTGTTGTTTATGCTCACATTTCCTGTAAGTGATAGTGTTGCTGATGAAGTGGTGCCGGAACCCTCGATTTTGTGCGTGCTTCCTGAACTTCCCGTAATAACAAAAGTTCTATCACTAGAGCAAGCTGCGCTACCCACAAATCGCAGAACACCATTTTGAGAACTATACCCAAAAACCACCCGGTTTGCATTGCTGCTGGTGGGTTTGCCCAAGGCACTCGCAGTATTGATATTTGCCAGAGAAGTAACCTCCGTGGTTCCTGCAGTTTGGTAATAGAATCCATCAAAAGTATTGTTGTTATTGCTGAATTTCCAGGTGCCGGTTCCTTGCTTGTAAATGGAGTAGCTGCTGTTACTTCCTCCTGAAACAAGGCCTGAGATTGTTAAATCACCATTTCCTCCCACATAGTTTTCACCTCCGATGGTCAGCGTTCCTGACAATGTTGAAGCTGAACTCGTATTGGTATTTTGAATTATCCCCTCAGTATTTACGCCGGTTCCAAGGTTTGAAAGTGTAATGTTATTTGAAATGGTAAATCCATTAAAATCCAATGTTCCTCTGGGGCCGATATTGCCGCCAAGAATTGAAATGTTTCCTGTGCCGGCAGCATTGTTGTGCCCAAGTTTAAAGGTGCCGTTTGTAACGGTTGTTCCTCCTGTGTAGGTGTTGTTGCCTTCAGGGGTAAGTGTAGAAGATCCTGTTTTATTGATGCTCCCTCCTGAACCGCTTATGACATTGCTTAGGTTATTGTTGGTTCCAAAGTAAAATTCATGGGAGGTGCTGCCTAAATTGAGGGTACTTGAACCCGGTCCAAATACTTGTACCTCGGATATCATGGTCCAGTGTTGGCTTGCATCTCTGTTTACAGTAACGGTTATATTATTTGTAATGATGCAAAACCCCTGAAGATTGATTGAGACCGAATTGCCCGAACCGCTGGGGTTGCTTACGGTAAATGTTTTACTAAATCCATCAGATGTGCTGAGGGTAATGCTTGAGGGTAAAGCCACACCGGCCGAGCCATCACTGTCAGCGGCCCATACCCTGACTTCGTTAACTTTTTCTGTGCTGCTGAAGTTTAGGGTGAAAGTGGGATTGGTATAATTCCATCCGGCAAAGGCTGCCCCAGTGGTTGAATTGGGCCATGCCGTTACCGATGCTGTCCCGTCTGTTAATTCACCACCGGAATCAGGATAACTGCCCGAAGGACTAACGGAGTAAGAATATCCTGACGGGGAAATTTGCCCATGCAGATATTGAAGTGCCGATGAAATTGATAGAAACCACAATGCTGCGGTTTTGATAGGGAGGGTCATAAACAGAGGAGGGTCTTTTAGCAAAGCTAAATAGCACCATGACCTGCACCCAACACCCCATCAATACATCATCAATACATAGACATTACATTATTAATACATAAATGTTTAAAAAGCAGAATATCAAATATATAAATAACGAGTTTGTGCAGTTTAATCCAGACTTTCAATAAACCGGGCGAGTGCAAGTTCCGTGTTGTCAAGGTTCAGCTTTTTTCTCAATCGGGTGCGGGCTACGGTAATACTGTTAGGTGTTTGTCCTGTGATGGTGGCTATCTCTTTGGTATTCAGGCCCAGCTTTAAAAATGCACATAGCCGTCTTTCGTTGGTGGATAGATCTGGGAATCGGTTGTCCAGGACTTCGTAAAAATGGCCATGTACCTGCTGAAAACGCATTTCAAAATCTGTCCATACCTTGATTTCCATGGATTTTTGCAAATCGCGAATGACCGTGTTTAAGGCCGTTTTGGTTTTTTGGCCGGACTCCAGCCGCAACTTCAGCAGGTTTTCAACCACCTCTTCAATCATGGCATTTTTTTGTATTTTATACAAAGCCTCTGTTGTGAGCTGTTTGTCCTTTTTCTCGAGTTCTGCCTCCAGCAGCTCCTTTTCCAGCAATAGTTTTTCTTTTTCCAAGCTTGCCTGATAGCTTATTAGGGCTGCTTTTTTGTATTGGGATTTTCTTTTCCGTAAAACAATCCAAATTCCCGAAGCCAGAATTACAAGGGCGGTTATTATCCAAATCAAACGGCTTTTTGTGGCATTGTATTCCTCATCTTTTTGCTGAAATATCCAGGCGATTTCCTTGCTCAGCAGCGAATCCTTGGTCATTTCACCATTGGATTGACGGGTGTAATCTTCATGAATCTGAAGATAGGCGAGGGCAGAATCACTCATTTTTAGTGATTGGTATAGGTTGGTCAGAGCCAGAGCAGCGTCGCTTTGCAGCGACCTTGCACCCGAAGTGATGGCCATCGAATATGCCATTTTGAAAAAATAAAAGGCACTATCTTTTACTGTTTCATTTTCGTATGATTTTGCCAAGGAATACAGGGTCAGACTTTGCATGGGAATGTCATTTTCCTGCCGGTAAATATGCAGTGCCTTTCTGAATGATACCCTTGCTACTTCAGGTAATTTGGTCTTTAACTGAAGGTCTCCGTAGTTCACTAAAAATTTGGCATATTCAGCTATAAGGAAGGGTTTGCCTTGGGTTTGATTCAGGCCTTCCAGATAATAGTCCTTGGCTTTATTGAAATTCTTAGTTTCACTGGCAATCATACCCATATTGTTGAGGTACAGAAGATGTGTAGCCGTATCCAAAAATAAGGAAGATCCGCTAACCCGGCAGGCCATCTGATAGGCATTTTCAAATAGCTTTTCGGCTCTTGCATAGTTGCCCAGAATCAGCCAGCCAGAGCCCAGATTGAAGGTGGATTTTGCAATGGCCTCCTTATCACCTGATTTTCTGGATAGCTCCATCGAAAGTGTCATGTAATGGACGGCTTGTTCGTAATTGCCTGCAGCCGCCAATATGGTAATGGCATTGCTGTAGGCACTTTCTTTTACAATATTATCATTTGATCTACTGGCGCTATTCAGGGCCTTTTTAGCATAAAATGCTGCTTTAACTAAGTTTGAACCAGCATAAATTTCAGAAACCTTAATAAATGCACGGGTTCTTTCATCGTCAGATGTGGCTGAAACTGCTTTTTTGATGATGCTTTGAACGACAGCGGTGTCATTGGCCTTGAGACAAAGAGGGTAGGAAGTAAAAAGCCATATCAGCAATACAATGAGCTTATGGTGTGGGAAGTAGCGCATGGACATTGCGAAAATAGGTGAATATATTTAATGAAACATTAGACCAAATTATAAAAAACAGAGGAGTTTGGTGGGCTTCTTAAACCGCTCTCTTAGACGTGCTTAGGATTTCACCCAGAGGATTAAATATGGGTTCTGCGGTCTCTCTGATTTTACAATCACCCGCCTTGTCCATCATCCACCTGATAATCTGTGCATTCTCATTAAATACAGGTTTTTCAACAGGAGCGTCGTTAAAGTACCAGCGGTGTATGCTTACGCCTGTCCGTGTTGTCAAATTGTCAAGAACCGGCACATTCCATTCCTGCAGTGCAGCGGCATTGCACCATTGCTCATATTGCCCGTGGATGGGCATTACCATTACCCGTTTGCCCAGATAAAGCGCCTCGGCCGGAGTTTCAAAGCCGCCGCCGGTGATGATTCCATGGCAATCAATCAAACTTTGGGTAAACATTTCATTGTCTATGGGATAGAATGTAATGTTGTCCAGCTGTTTAATGTGCTGTGTTTCGCGGGTAAATACCTGAAAATGGATGTAGGTTAATGACCTTAAATAAGTCGTAATTTCCTTGCAGGGATATTGCGGTAAGTACACGGTTACATGCCCTCGATCTGTAGGTTTCGCATTGCGCACTGCCGATTTAATGATGGGTGTATTGATGTTATTGTCATATGCCTTGAAATGCAAACCCAGATTTATGCTGCCCGAACAATAGTTCTTAAGCACCCATTCTCCGAGCCTGTCGATCTTCTGCGGCCGAGGCACCAACGGACTCCTGAAACTGGCTTGATGGCCAAAATGGATACTTGGAATATTTTTTATTTTGCAGGCAAGAGAAGTAACACTTTCAAAATCATTTAGTATTAAATCATATTCATGCAATGGCAGTTTTATTGCATCATTCACCAGCATCAGGGGTTTTAGTTTTTTGGCGATTTTCCAGTAATCCAAACCACCATTTTTATTGTAGTCTATACTGAGGCCCTTGCTGCGATATACTACCGGTAGTCCCTGACCCAGCTGTGCATTGGTTCCGCTGAGGAAAATATCAACCTCACCGTATTGCTGTAGATAAGGCAATATTTCCATGGCCCTTGATATGTGTCCGTTTCCGGTGGCCTGAACAGCATAAAATATTCTCATTTTGCCAGCGATTGAATAAAAAGTTCCACTGGATTGTTGACCACATCCGGGAAAGGATGTTTTTTGGTTAATTCAAATACGGTTGCATGGGCCGTTTTTGCTTCCGCATATTGATATATTTTCCAGTCGCCATTTTCGTATTCCAGTGAAGTCAGATTTTCAATCCAGTCCCCGCTGTTCAGGTAGCGAATTTTTCCTAATTCGGTTTCTATAATACGGTCCTGCGGCTGGTGAATGTGTCCGCATACCACAAAATCATATCCCTTTTCAATTCCCAGGTCAGCGGCACAGGTTTCAAAATCACCAATCCATTTCACAGCGCGTTTTACAGATGCTTTTACTTTTTTACTGAAACTCATTTTTTCACGTCCTGCAGTTATTAAAAGAAAATTGATAAAACGATTCAGCAGAATGAGAATATCGTATCCTTTTCCCCCCAGCTTAGCCAACCATTTGGCAGCGCCATTGGTGCTTGCATCAAATACATCACCATGAAATATCCATGCTTTTTTTCCATCAATATCCAATATAAGTTTATCATCCAAATGAAAATTACCCATATTAAAACCGGAATATCTTCTCAACATTTCATCGTGGTTTCCGGTGATATAATAAACTTTGGTTCCTTTGCTGATAAACGAGGTTATTTCTTTTATCACCTGCATGTGGGTGGCCGGAAAATATCGTTTGCTAAAAGCCCACCCATCAATAATATCGCCATTTAAAACCAATATTTCCGGTTGAATAGATTTTAAATATTGCACCAGTTCTGTAGCATGACATCCGTAGGTTCCTAAATGGACATCACTTATGATTACAGCTTGTAGTTTGCGTATTTGCATATACGAATATTGAGTTTTATTATTTTTTTAAAATAATTAACATATTTAGTATTGATTAATTAATTTTATTTAATCCCAAGAACTTAAACTTAAATCAACATTGTAATGAACTTGCGATAATAAGTTTTGAATTCCGGGAGATTAAAAATTAATGTTTGTGACAATTATCCCACACAATTCCAAAAAACATCACGAACTTTGTATTTTACTGGATTATTGCATGAAAATTGAACAAATCTATACCGGATGCCTGGCCCAGGGTGCCTACTTCATTGAATCAGCCGGCGAAGCCGTGGTGATTGATCCACTGCGTGAAATTCAACCCTACGTGGAACGCGCCGAAAAAAGCGGGGTGAAAATCAAATATGTTTTTGAAACCCATTTTCATGCGGATTTTGTTTCCGGTCACGTAGATTTAGCCAAAGCCACCGGCGCAAAGATTGTGTATGGTCCTACCGGAATGAAGCTGGGATTTGATGCCCTGGTAGCTGCCGATGGCCAGGAATTCAGGGTAGGTGACATTACTTTTACCTTGCTGCACACTCCCGGTCACACCATGGAAAGTTCTTGCTATTTGTTGAAAGATGAGAGCGGAAAAGAAGTAGCCATTTTCACGGGAGATACGCTGTTTATCGGTGATGTGGGTCGTCCGGATCTGGCCCAGAAAGTGGCTGATGATCTTACCCAGGACAAGCTGGCATCCCACCTTTTTGATTCACTTCGCAACAAAATCATGCCGTTGGCTGATGAAATCATTGTGTATCCTGCCCATGGGGCCGGTTCTGCCTGTGGTAAAAACATGAGCAAGGAAACCTTTGATACCCTGGGCAATCAAAAGAAAAACAATTACGCCCTGCGCGCCGACATGACCCGTGAAGAGTTCATCAAAGAAGTAATTACAGGATTGATGCCACCCCCTTCTTACTTCCCTAAAAATGTGATGATGAATATTGAGGGATATGACAACATTGAACAGGTGATACAGCGTGGCACACAGGCCCTTTCGCCGGCTGCGTTTGAGGCCGCTGCCAATGAAACCGGTGCCCTTATACTGGACACCCGTGCTCCCCAGAATTTTGCCAAGTCTTTTATCCCCAACGCCATCAATATTGGTATCGACGGCAGCTTTGCGGTTTGGGTGGGAACCCTCATTCCCGATCTGAAACAAGAGATTTTGCTGGTAACTGAACCCGGCCGCGAAACTGAAGTGGTAACCCGCCTGGCCCGTGTGGGATATGATTTTGCCATCGGATATCTGGAGGGTGGCATGGACAGCTGGATCAAAGCGGGTAAAGAAACCGATAGTATCAAAAGCATTTCAGCAGATCAACTTGCCGAAATTCAGAAGGCAAATCCGGATACCGCCGTATTGGATGTGCGCAAGAACAGCGAGCATTTGTCCGAGCATATTATGGGTGCTGTTAACGCGCCACTGGATTATATCAATGACAGCATGCTGAAGGTGAGCAAAGACAAAACCTGGTATGTACATTGTGCCGGCGGTTACCGTTCCATGATTTTTACATCCATCCTTAAGGCACGCGGCTATAACAACCTGGTGGATGTAGCAGGCGGATTTTCTGCCATTAAGAAGTCAGGTGGTTTTTCACTAACGCAGTATGTCTGTCCTTCCGAATTGAGCTGACTTTTGTGCCTTCTGTGGGTCTGTTTATCGACTTCCACAAACTGTGTACAATCTTTTTGGTTCGTTTTTTGTTAGAAGTGGTAATATTGCAAAAATATTTACGTAAACCTATCCAATAATTAATGTTTATGAAAAAACTCCTCTTTGCTTTCTCGTTGATTGCATTGGTTTCCGCAGGTTGTGTTTCCAAAAAGAAATACAATGCAGAAGTGGCCAAAAGCACATTGCTCAACGATTCACTGAACCGTATTACCAATCAATTAGATGTTTGCCTTAGCGATAAGCAGGCCCAGCGCAATGAAATTAAGCGCCTTGAGGCGGAATTGGTAAGCTTGAGGGCAAATGCCAATAACCTGATGGGGCAGCTGGAAGATCTGTCTATCATCAGTAAGGCACAGGCCGAAAGCATCAAGCAGTCCCTCCAAAATATCAGCTCCAAGGATTCATACATCAAGGATTTGCAGTCGGCTATGGCCCGCAAAGACTCACTGAACATGCAGCTGGTGCTGAGTTTGAAAGGCGCGTTGAAAGACATTAACGACAAGGATGTTGAAATCAAGGTAGAAGGAAGCGCCGTGTTCGTGGACATTTCCGATAAACTGCTTTTCAAGCAAAACAGCATGGAAGTGGAAGGCGGTGCACTGAAGGTTCTTGAAAAGGTGGCTACCGTGCTGAAAGCCCAGAACGACATCACTTTCATGGTGGAAGGACACACCGACAATGTGCCAATGAACGGTAAAATACTCGAAGACAACTGGGATTTGAGCGTACTGCGCGCTACGGCAGTGGTTCGCTTGCTGCAAACCAAATACGGTTTGGATCCTTCCAGGTTAATAGCCGCCGGCCGGGCTGAACATAAGCCGGTAACCGACAACAATTCAGAGGAGGGCCGTGCCCGCAACCGCCGCACCCGCATCGTGATTCTGCCACAGCTGGATCAGTTCTTCAAACTGATTGAGCCGAAGAAATAATATTCATCTGTGATGATAGAAAAAAGACCGCATAGGCGGTCTTTTTTGTTTTATGTGTCGCAGGTCCCTCATGGCCCATGGTTTAAACCATCGGCCATGAGGGGCTATAATAAATCTACAATCTCATTTTTTAATACCGGTAAATCACGCAGAATAATTGCAGATAATTTCATCTGATACTGTATCATAGCCATGAATGATTCGATTTCGGGTATCTACTATTTTTCTTGCTGCTGATATAGTTACATTGGGTCTAACAGATATTATTCTCTGAGTTGCCTCACCAATGATTTCTAAATTTCTTTCAACGGCTCTTTTTGTTTTTATGTCGTTTTTAAATTCTTCAAAAATCTTTTTTTCAGGTAAAAAAGATTCAATTTCCTCAATAGCCAAAAGGATGTCTGACAGCCAGACATTAATTTCACTTTCCATATAAAAGAACTTTGGTGCTGTCTATTTCATTCTTTAAGTATGGATTCCTTAGAGATTTTTTCTCCAGTAAATCTACTTTTCTTCCGAATAATATTTCCAGTTTATTTTTTAGCTCAAAATAGCAATCCGAATATCTAAAAGGATCCTGCTCGGCTATTTCAACTAAAAGATCAATATCGCTGTCTGGATTCATTTCATTGCGGACCAAAGACCCGAAGGCAAAAAGCGATTTTACCTGATGTGCCTTGCAAATGTTTTCAAGCGGATTTTGATATGTCCGTATAAATGATTCCATCTATACAAATATAATAAATTTAAAATGTCCAATCAAATCCCTAATTTTCTGCCCAATTGGCTGCGTTATACCGGCATTTACCTTTGCAGCCATAAAGGTATGAATGGGCATGCGTAAATGGTTTTTTCTGTTTGTTTTTGTTACTGCTGTTTCAGCCCAAGCTCAGTCCCTGCATGAATATGGCTGGACATTCTACAATACCGAAAACAAAAGCGTTCAGCATAATTTCATTACGGATATTGAATTTGATACCAAAGGCCGCGCCTGGGTGGCAACCTCCAATTTTGGGCTGAACTACTACGACAACAACGGCTGGCATGTGGTGAAACCCATATTGCCTGATTCCCTTGTATATGGCTGGTTTAACGACCTTGCCTTTATCGACGATCAGACCCTGGCCATTGGGGGGATTGTAGGCAAACTGGTTATTTATCACCTCAATAAAAACACTTGGGAATACATCGATTTTCCCCAAAGCAGTCTGCAGGCCATGGAAGTTTGCAAGGTGCCCGATAATGGTTTGCTGCTGGGCGGAACACAAGGACTGGTGCTATATCGCAATGGCTCATTTAAATCGCTGTTGCGCGAAGATGCCGGTGTGATGGGGCTTTCTCCTCATGGGGACCACGCTGTGGATGTGAGCACAGGCAGAAGTACTTACCGATACCGTTTTTCCAAAAATCTTGGACTTGGACTCACCAGCACTTCTCATGTGTGCGATGCAGCGCTTTACCGCACCGCAGAGGACGGCAAGGGGCGACTGTGGGCAGCTGCATTTACCGGAGTTAATTTATTGTACCGCAAAGATTCCGGATGGGTGAAAGTGGAAAATATACCTCAGACTGCTTATTATAATTTCAACGGCTCATGGCAGTTTACGGCCCATGAGCTGGGTGTGTTGCCTGATGGGCGGGTGATGGCCGGAAGCCAGTTTGGGGCCCACCTGGTCGTAAATAATGAAAATGACTGGGAAGTGTATTCTGTTCCTTTAAACGGCGAATTTGATGGCATTAACCGTATTGTGGTGGCTCCTGATAGTAGCATATGGCTTGCTACCTGGTACCATGGGGTGGCGATATTTAGCCATAAAGATCATAAAAAACATAAAAAAATAAAACCGGTGCCTCAGCCCATGCCGGTAGATCCCAGACAGCAGCGCCCTGCAATCCCTCAGGTTCCCGTTCCCATTCATCCGATGTATGATGATTGATATATAGTCAAATTTGTAAAATAAATTTTATACCTTCGTTTTATGCCTGTAAATAAAGATGCCCTGGGCCGATATCGCATCATCGATGAAATGCTGAAAAGAAGGTCTTTCCCAAGTAAAGATGATTTGATGGATGCCATAGAAAATCGGCTGGGCTATACCATTGGCAACCGCACGCTGGATGAGGATATCAACAACATGCGGAACAATGAAGACCTGGGCTACATGGCGCCCATTGCCTATGATAAAACGCGAAAGGGCTATTATTACGAAACCATCGATTATTCCATCACCGGTGTTCCCATTAGCCGCGAGGATATTGAAAAACTTAAATATGCCGCAGGCATTTTAAATCAATTCAGCGGAGTGCCATACCTGGCCGAAATTCACCGGCCCATTGAGCAGCTGGAGCGCATCATTCGGGTGGGCAGCGCCACGGGCAAATGGCTAAACCAGCGGGTAATTCAAATGGAGGTTCCAACTGAATGGCCGGAGAAAGGCATCTTTGAAAGGGCGGTGGAGGGCATTTTGCAAAAAAGGGTGATGACGGTGCGCTACAAGCCATTTGGCGGTGAGGAGAGCGAGTCCTTTCGCATTCGTCCGTATTTGCTGAAAGAATTTAAAAACCGCTGGTATCTGGTGGCATTTGCCGAACACAGGAATGAGGTGCGCAATTACGGGCTCGATCGGTTTACGGAGGCCATGCTCACCACCGATGTTTACCCGGAAGATTTCGATGCAGAGTCATACTTTATCCATTCCATGGGTATAACAGTGGTTAACCACACAGAGCCGGTGGCGGTGGAGCTGCTGTTTGCGCCTGAGAGTGCGGCTTATGTGCTTTCCACCGGACTGCATGCCACCCAGGAGATACTGGAAAACCATCCGCAAAAAGGACTTCATGTGCGCATCACAGTGCATCTTTCAGAGGAGCTGAACATGTTCATCCGCAGCTACGGCAGCAGGGTGCAGGTGTTGAAGCCGGCCTCGCTGCGCGAGCAATGGCTGGAGGATATGCGGAAGGCGCTGGAGCGGGCGGGAGCGTAGGTTTTTTTATGGCAACTTCAACCATCAGCAAACCAGAACTGAATGTCGTGAGGTATCGGGAAGTGAAATCAGAACTATCATAGTCAATATATAAATTGACAAAAATATTGTAAAAGTCAATATAAAGATTTACTTTTGTATCTATAAAGTCAATCTTTAGGTGTATATGAAAAGCAATCAAAATCTGCGTATCCAACAGTTAAACGATAGGATGAAGGTGCTTTCCGCTATCAGAAAGGTGTCTTTTCCTCCCACAGGTTGGGTTAAAGCAATTCGGCTGGCGCTGGGCATGTCGTTGCAGCAATTGGGCAATAAGCTGGGTGTTTCCAAGCAGAATGTACAAAATATGGAAAAGAGGGAGCAGGAGGGTACAGTAAGTATTAAGGCATTAAAGGAAGTGGCCCATGCCATGGATATGGAGTTTGTTTACGGCTTCTTGCCGAAGGATGGTACTTTAAATGATTTGATTGAAAAGCGGGCATTGAAGCTGGCAACTGAAATTGTTATGCGCACAGCCCATACCATGAGTCTTGAGGATCAGGCAAATTCTAAAAAGAGGATTGCCAGGTCGATAAAGGAGAGGACGGAGATGATCAAAAATGAAATGCCAAGTATGCTATGGGATTAGATTTTCGATACATAGCAGGGCAAACACCTTTGGACGAGGAGGAAAAGGAAGGCCTGCTCATTCCAGACATTGCTACGCGCGGCGAATTGGATGAATTTGAGCAACAAAATATAGAGAATGCCATTCAATGGACAATGAGCCGTTCTTTTAAAGCGGAGTCTGTATTTAAGGAGGATTTTATCCGTCT
>JBILTS010000031.1:0-17060 GCA_044371405.1 Bacteroidia bacterium | reverse complement strand
CAACTCAGTAACCAAAAATTTGAGATAAGCATCGGCCTGTGAAGTTCCCTCACTGCCAAACAGGGGCACGCCGCCCCCGATTTTAGTGATGATACTGTCCTTATCGGCCGCTGATAGGTAGTTATCCCAAACCTTTTGCGGAAAATAATCGCCGCTGCGGTTTTTGCCATCGTTCCAAATGCCCACCACCACGGCTTTTTGGGCGCGGGCTGAGATTACTTCGTCAATGCCCCACTCCTGCTTGTTCCATGTGACGCGGCTGTCAAACAGCATTTGCCCGTCGTGCATATAGATAACAGGGATTGATGTTCCCGGCTTGTAGCCATCGGGCAACCACACTGCCACACGATGCGGGGCAGTGTACCTTGAAGGGAAATAGCCCAGATGTATCAATTTCCCTGCGGAAACCTCAGGATCATTCTGTCGCCGCAGGGTTCCGGTTTGTATAGCCTCCCAGGTTAATGCAGGACTCCAGAAAGTATTGGGCATCATGATAAACAACAACGCCGAATCTTCAAAAGCCAGACTGTAGTTGAATTGCACACCCGGACTACCTTTACTGAAAGACAGGTAATTGGTGGCAAATCTTGCGGGCAGTTTTAAACTGTCGTAACCGGCAATAGTGGCCATTCCGGCTGCGCTGTCATCCACGGTTAGGGTAAGGGTATCGAAGTGCTTTTCGTAACCGGCGGTTGAAATGAATGTCATGGAATAGGCCTTTTTGCTTGTTCCGGAAAACCCTTTGGGAGAAGGGTAAATGCTGATTTGCCGCGTATACCGGTTTCCTTCGGTTTTACTGCCCGGATACACCATCACAGGCCCTTCAAATGTGCCCAAAAAACGCAACGGAAGCCCCCCTGAGGCATTTTGGGCGCTCAGCCATCCAATTCCATATAAACAGGCAAAAAATGCCGCAGTGAGCCCTTTTATCATGTTTGGCGAAAATAATATAAAACCTGCTGTTTGGGGTTACTTTTGCAAGGTTGTAAGCAAGCACTGTGGGAACCAATTACCTGTCCATCGAAAACATCTCCAAAACCTGGCACGACCGACCCGTGCTGTCGGGCATTTCCTTTGGCATTGCCAAAGGTGAAAAAGTAGCGCTGGTGGCCGGAAACGGACAAGGTAAAAGCACCCTGCTCAGCATCATCAGCGGGCAGGAAAGCCCCGATTCAGGACAAGCCATCCTGCGCAAGGACATCACCGTGGGGTTTTTGCCCCAGGAACCCGAACTCAACCCCGCTCAAAGCATTCTGGAAAATGTGCTGCTGCAGCAAACCCCGGTAACCCGCGCCGTAGCCGACTATGAAAAGGCCCTGTCGTTTCAGGAAGAAAACCCCGGAGAAGCCGCCCTGCAGGCCCTGCAAACTGCCACCGAAACCATGAATCGCCTGGGCGCCTGGGATTATGAGTACCGGGTGAAACAGATTCTAAACCAGCTGAAAATCCGCGATGCGGGACAGTCCGCAGCTTCGCTCAGCGGCGGACAGAAAAAGCGGGTGGCACTGGCCCGCATACTCATCAGCGAGCCGGATTTGCTTATCCTGGATGAACCCACCAACCACCTGGACCTGGACATGATAGAGTGGCTGGAAGATTACCTCACCCAACGCGACATTACCCTGCTGCTGGTTACCCACGACCGCTACTTTCTGGACCGTGTTTGCGAACGCATCATTGAGCTGGACGGCGGGCAGATATACCATTACAAAGGCAACTACAGCTATTTCGTGGAAAACAAAGCCCACCGCGAGGAAGTGGCCGCCAGCGAGGCCGAAAAAGACCGCAACCTCTTTCGCCGCGAACTGGACTGGGTGCGCCGCATGCCCAAAGCCCGCACCACCAAAAGCAAAAGCCGCATAGATTCGTTTGATGACCTGCAGGAAAAACTCAAGGGCGTAAAACGCAAAAACGAACTGAATATCACCATGCGCATGGAGCGGCTGGGCGCCAAAATCCTGGAACTGCATCACGTTAAAAAGGCCTTTGGCGACCTGAAAATTCTGGATGATTTCAATTACATCTTCCGCCGTGGTGAAAAAGTAGGCATTGTAGGACCCAATGGCGTAGGCAAATCAACCCTGCTGAATATGATTATGGATCTGGAATCGCCCGATTTCGGCAAGATTGTGACTGGCGATACCATGGTGTTTGGATATTTTAGCCAGCAAACCTTTAAGGTGGATGAACACAAAAAAGTAATTGACGTGGTGCGCGATGTGGCCGAATGGATACCCATGGCCAACGGCCATAAACTCACGGCATCGCAACTGCTGCTGCGGTTTGGCTTTTCGTATGACAAACAGTGGGATTTTGTTTCCAAACTTTCCGGAGGCGAAAAACGGCGTCTGTTTTTGATGAGTATTCTGATGAAAGCCCCGAATTTCCTCATCCTGGACGAACCCACCAACGATCTCGATATCGAAACACTGGGCGTGCTGGAGCAATTTCTGCTCGATTACCAGGGCTGCGCCATTGTGGTTAGCCACGACCGTTATTTTATGGACAAAGTGGTAGATCACCTGTTTGTGTTCGAGGGCAACGGCATCATCCGCGATTTTCCCGGCAGCTACAGCGATTACCGCGAGTGGAAAGAACTGCAGGAGGAAATGCAGACCGCCCCAAAACCTGCAGAAACCACCACCCCCGAAAAAACACCCGAAGCCACCGAAAAACGCAAACTGACCTTCAAGGAAAAATTCGAGCTGGAGCAACTGGAAAAAGAGCTGCCTCAGATGGAAGCCCGCAAAGCGGAAATAGAGCAGGAACTCGCCACCAAATTTGACGACTACGAACAGATAGTGAAACTCACCGCTGAGCTGGAAAAGCTGAAATCAGACCTGGATGAAAAGGGCATGCGCTGGCTGGAACTCAGCGAAATGTAGGGAGCGGTTTGGGTCGGTTAATTTGTTTTTTGGTTGATATTTAGTATATTTGATACGAATGGCCGAATTGGTTTACATCTCCGAAGAAGAAAAGCGTAAAAGGCGCCGGAACATGACCTACACCGAGCGTTTCAGACTGATGATGGAATTGTATAAGGCAGGCATGCTGATGAAAAAGGGGATTAGGAAAAGTAAGGAGAATGAACACACACCTTAATGCTATTTTGTGCGTTTTGATTTACTAACTTTGCCCCATGGCTAAACACGCTTATGTATTTCCCGGCCAGGGCAGCCAGTTCGTGGGCATGGGAAAAGATCTCTACGACAATGCCCCCGAGGCGAAGGCCCTGTTTGAACAGGCCAACGATATCCTGGGGTTTCGCATCACCGACCTCATGTTTGCAGGCACCGATGAAGACCTGAAACAAACCCGGGTAACCCAGCCCGCCATATTCCTGCACAGCGTCATCCGTGCGCGCATGCTGGACAATTTCCATCCCGATATGGTAGCAGGCCACTCCCTCGGCGAATTCAGCGCGCTGGTGGCCAACGGTACCCTTTCCTTCGAAGACGGCCTAAAACTGGTTTATCAGCGGGCCATGGCCATGCAGGAAGCATGTGAGCTGCAACCCTCTACCATGGCGGCAGTGCTGGCGCTGGAAGACCACAAAGTGGAGGAAATATGCGCCGGTATTAACGGTGTGGTGGTTCCTGCCAACTACAACTGTCCCGGCCAATTGGTTATTTCCGGCAGCGTGGAGGCCGTAAACGAAGCCTGCGAAGACCTGAAAGCCGCCGGAGCCAAGCGTGCGCTGGTACTGCCTGTGGGCGGCGCCTTCCACAGCCCGCTGATGGAACCCGCACGTGAGAAACTGGCAAAAGCCATCGAAAACACACCATTTGCCGAGCCTTCATGTCCGGTCTATCAGAACGTTACCGCCTCGGCTGTTACCGATAAGGAAAGCATTCGTAAAAACCTGGTGGCACAGCTCACCGCACCCGTAAGATGGACCCAAAGCGTGCAGGCCATGTGGGCCGATGGCGCCACCCTGTTCACCGAAGTGGGACCGGGCAAGGTATTGCAGGGCCTCGTTAAAAAGATCGCCCCCGAAGCGGAAACAGAAGGGTTTCAATAAGATTTATCGTATCAGGTTCACCGAACCGCTGATAACCTTTTTCTTTTTATCCTGCGTGCTCGTCAGGATTATCTGATAGAAATATGTTCCCTCCGGAAGCCACACTTTGTTGTTATCAACCGTGCCATCCCAGCAGGCCTCCAGATTATCGCTGCAGTATATTCTTTCACCCCATCGGTTGAAGATTTTGAGTACACCGGTATTGCAGTTTTTATTAAGTCCCACCACCTTATAGCAGTCGTTTTTACCATCCTGATTGGGCGTGAATACATTGGCCAGCCGAATATCCTGAAGACTATCGGCATTGATTGAAATACGCTTACCCAAAGTGTCTTTGCAACCTGTGGTGGGGTGTGTGAGATAAACCTTCAGCTGAAATATTCCGGGATTATACTTGTGTGTAACTTCCAAACCATTGGTATAGGTGCTGTCGCCAAAATCCCAGTAGGGATCTCCCAAACCCTGCCCCTCAATCCTGAATTTCAGTTCCGACACACAAACCTCAGACTCTGAAATCAACAATGCAAGGGGTGTTTCAAGCACCTCAACATCGAGTTCAAAACTATCTACCTTGTTGCAGGATGCGGAATCAACCATGCGAAGTTTAACCCTGTATTTTCCGGGTTTGGCATACGCGTGTTTGGGATTGAGCATGGTATCGGTTTTCCCGTCACCAAAATCCCAGAAATACCGGGAGCGGGCACCCGGTGTGCTTACTGTAAACTGAATGGGATTGGGAAAACACACAGGATTGGGCGTTGCTGTGAACGGTGCGTTGATGGAATATGCAACACCAAATTCAAGTTTAAAACTGGCATTGCTGCAGCGATAGCTCACATTAACGGGGAATGCAGAACCGGAAGTGGTGGGAAAGTCATTCAATCCCGGTGGATTGGCCGGGCAACTGGCACAAACCGACTGATACACAACACCCCGCTTGTCGAATCGGCTGGTACCTCCATCCACATGGTCATCGCTTTGGTTGCCCCCAAAATAGGTAGCATATAAAACGTTTGTGGCATCTCTGCTTAGTGCCATTAAATAAAAGTCAGCATTGTCGGTAGTTTTCTGATTGGCGTTGGGGGTTACCGGCAACCCTGCGGTTGTTCCCGGATTACCCTCTCCCACATCGCTGCCCCAACCGCTAAAATATATATTGTAGCACTGATCTACCATGAACGCACATGGACTGAGTTCCGGTGTTCCTATTCGGTTGCCAATGGTGGTAACCCAGGCCTGATTGCTCAAATCGTTGCTGAGTTTGCCAATAAAAAGGGTGGTGTTGTCTTTTCCATATTTTCCGGGCGTGCGTGAAATCCGGCCCTCTGTTTGCCCGTTGATATAGATGTTTTGCTCGGGATCATAATCCAGAAAATAAACCTGATCATATTCAGGGGTACCCCAAAAGGTGCTGCGCTGCAGCGTCCCTGCATCCGGATTCATTTTAAGAACAAAGCCATCGGCTTTACCACCCTGGTAACTGGGAAAATAAGTTGAGCCAACGATGGGAAAATTGCCGCTACCGGTGCCACCGCCCACAAACAGGTTTCTCTTGTCGTCAAGTTTAATGGAATAGGCCGCATCATCTCCGCTTCCGCCCATATAGGTGCTCCATCTGAGGGCACTCAGGTTGCCGTTTAATGAGAAGACCACCGCTTCCAAACCTCCCTGCGGGGTTGCATAGGCAGCTTTTTGCAGCGGGAAATCACCGGAACGTGTGCAGGCCGCCACATATACGTTTCCCTGTGTGTCAGCGAGAACATCCCCCCTGAAATCATCGGCGTAATTGAAATGCAGGGCACCGGTATTGATGCCATCATTCGCAGATCCGCCAATGTAGGTAGAGCCCAATAGCGTCTTTCCGTCACTGCTTATTTTAGCTACATATAAATCATGATTGCCATTGTGGGAATTGTCATAGGCACCCGGAGACACCGGGAAGTTTACCGATAGTGTTGTTCCCAGCACCAGCAAATTGTTTTTTTCATCAATGCTCAAACTATGGGGATATTCATTGTTGCTGCCACCCAGATAGCTTGCATATTCGAGGCCGCTTCCATTGGGTTTATACTTGGAAATAGAAACATCGCATGGCAGGTTGGCCGGCGCCGTGGCGGGTCCCCTTCCTCCGTAAGTTGTCTGAAAAGCCCCTGCTGTAACCGGATATACTCCCTGAGAATTATCAATAATGCCACCGGCATATAAGTGGCCGGTTGAATCATAAGTGGCGGTAAATCCAAAGTTATCTCCCCTGGAACCCGAATAAGTGCTGAATATCAGCACAGGATCAATAATCAGCGGCTTTCTTTTGTCATAGGGTCCCAGTCTAAAAGTCAGCGATTGCGGCTGCTGATCAAAACTGCATTCCACGGCCCTTTCCCCCTGATAAGCCACAGGTTTTTTGAAGGTAAAATCACCCACTGATGTTTGGCATACGGCACCGTTATCACCCATCACAAGCTGCTTTTGTCCCTGCAGATCCATCTGTATCCTCGATGCATCAGCACCCGGATTTATCAGCCAGTCAAATTCTATTTCTTCACCCCTTGTATATACTATAAAGTCAATACCCGGATATACATTCTTTAATTTAATACGGTTGACAGGATATACCTCTGTTCTCCATTTACCGGGATTATTGCCCAAAAAATAATTCTCGTAGTAATCTGCCTCACCACTCAGTTCAGTAACGATTTTCTCTGCCGGACTGCAACCTGAAAAACGAGCCTTCAATACATGCCCCCTAATCAAAAACTGGGTGTCTTTACCACGGTGATGAAACGCCTTATGAATATTGGGTAAATCATCAGCATGAAGCATCTTAACCGTAAATCCGTTTTTTTCAATAAAAATGGCTCCGCCACGGAAAACCGCCTTGGCTACAATGGGCTCATCCCATTGACCTTCATTTGGGGTAAAATAGAGGGATGGCACCTGTGATTGCAGGAGTGCAGAACTAAACAGACCCAAGAGCAATATAAAGACAGCCCTTTTCAACGAATACAAAGATATAGCATTAGACGCTATGCCTCAGGGCTTTGTTGTCTTGTAAAGGTAAAAATTAAAACGTAGATATATTTTGATTTTCCCTTGTCGCTTTTCTGACCCCAACCCGACCCCGGAGGGGTCGAACAAACTGCCAGAATTACTCCAGGGTCATCTTCAATCCCAGCGCAGTGTTGAGCGTATTCAACATGGCCTGAGGCGTGGTGCCAGGTTCAAAACTTCCCGTAAAAATTCGGTTTTTGTCTGCCGCATTCTCCCATACCAAGCCCTTACCAAAACGGTTTTTCATCACTACTGAGATTTCACTTAGGGGTACAGCATTAAATATCAACTTACCTTCATTCCACCTGCAACCCTCATTGGCCGCACCACTGTGCAGTTTACCATCCTGAAGATGAGCCATCATGTTTTGGGTGAGCGTGGTGCGTTGCCCCTCCGCATCTACCTGTACACGGCCATGAGACACTTCCACAGAAGGCAGTTCAGTGGGATAGTCCGTTACATTGAAACCTGTTCCCAATACTGTTGCACTAATGTGCTTGCTTTGCACCACAAAAGGGATGATATCGTTTTTCGTAACCTCAAAATGGGCCTGCCCTTTAAGCATGATGTGGCGGTTGTGGTTATTGAACTCGGCATCATAAGCCAGACTGCTGTTGCTATTCAGGGTTACCTCCGATCCATCGGGAAGGGTAATGTTTTTCACTTCTCCCGGACCTGTGGTAACGAGCAGCGGCTCAACGTGTCCTCCGGCAAAATTGCTGTAGATAACAGCAGCAAAACCGGCTATCAGTGCTACTGAAGCAGCGGCCACAAACCACTTGCGGGTATAGAGCGGGCGATGGGTAACCGTCAAATTGCGGACGCTGATTTTTGCCTGCAGGGCGTTCCACTGGGCATCATTCTCAGATGCTTCGGGATAAGTAAATCCGCCGGCTTTTTCCCAAACCTCGCTGAATTCCTCAGGAATCTGATTGTTTTTGTTCGTTGTCATATCAGGCCATTACCCTTCCGGCTGCATTTACCAGTGCATCCACCTGTTGTTTGATGATGGCTACCGTAATGTTGTACTGAGGGTTTTTCCGCAGCCATTCTTCGAGGTGTTTCATCTCTTCGCTAGACATGAGACCGGCAGCGTACTTGGTAATAAGATTGGATTCAAGTTGTTCCTTCATCGAGTTTCGTGACCTTTAATACCACAAAACAGGACCCTACCCCCAAAAAAAATTAAAAATATTTTTTATCCCCTTGGGTAGGTATCATCCAGAATATCTTTTTTGCTTTCCGGATAAGGATTTGAAGCATAAATACGTTCGATGATTTCTACCACTTTCAACCCTTCCAGGGCATTGGTAGTAGGTGCTACCTTTCTGCGGATGGTATCAACCACATTCTCAATGATGAAATTATGATTGGCGGCACTGCCCTTGTATGGCCCGTAATCGTTGGCAGGATTGGCCGGAGGCAACTCTGGCATGGTGTAATCCTTAATATGACAATACTCCACCTCATTCATGTATTGTCCCCCAATTTTCACGGTGCCATTTTCGGCAATAATGGTAATAGAGCTCTCAAAATTCTTATCCCAAACACTGGTAGAATAATTGATTGACCCCATTCCACCGTTCAGAAAACGGAATTGAATCATGCCTGAATCTTCAAACTCGGTGTTGGTTTTATGGTTGAAATCCTCAAACTGAGCGCGGATATCGGAAATATCGCCAAACAGCCAATACATGATATCTATAAAATGCGAAAACTGGGTAAACAACGTTCCACCATCAAGCGCCTGAAGTCCCTTCCAGTTGCCGGCCTTGTAATAGCGTTCATCGCGGTTCCAGTAGCAGTTTACCTGCACCATAAAAATCTTACCCAGTTTGCCGCTGTCCAGCAACTCCTTTATCCATGCGGAAGGGGGTGAATAGCGGTTTTGCATCACACAAAAAACCAGTTTGTGGTGGGCCATGGCGTTGTAAACCACCTGCTCGCACTCTGCCTTACTTAGTGCCATGGGCTTTTCAATCACCACATGCTTGTTGGCCATAAGGGCCGCCACGGCATGCTGTCCGTGCAATCCGTTGGGTGTGGCTATATTCAGCACATCAAAATCAGGGCCTTCTGAAAGCAGCTGCTGCAAAGAGTTGTAAAACGGCACCCCGAAGGATTCTATACCCAGCTGATCGCCTGACCTGATATCCGCCAGTGCCACGAGCTCAGCATCAGGGTTGCGGGCAATCATCTCGGCATGCCGTTTCCCGATGTGCCCGGCACCCAGCACGGCAAATTTTACTTTCATTTTTTGTAAGGGGTTAAGTGTTTATTTTCCAAGGTATAAACCGTATCGCAAATGTCGAAAACTTTTTCGCGATGGGCAATAATAATGAGGGTTTTGCCTGAATTTTTTAATTCCTGCAAATGAGACAGCAATATTTTTTCTGTGGCATCATCCAGGGCACTGCTGGGCTCATCCAAAATTAATATTTCACTATCGTGGTATATGGCCCTGGCCATTGCAAGGCGCTGCTTTTGACCTTCACTGAGTCTGGAACCGTGATCTCCCACCTCGGCCTCCAGCCAGTTTTCGCCTGCCTCCGGCCAACTGAAAGCCGCCATTTCAAGGGCTTTAAGTATTTTACTTTTCTCTTTGTCCTCAGACCCAAACACCACGTTGTCTGCAATGGTTCCATTGATAATGTAAGGATCCTGACCCAGGTAGGCAAACAATTCCAGGGTGCTTTTGCCTTCGTCAATAACCCTACCATCCACATAGATTTCTCCGCTTTTGGGCAGGTAAAAACCCATCAGCAGCTTTACCAACGTAGTTTTTCCGGCACCGGATACTCCGCGAATGCCCACACTCTCCCCCTTGCGAATGCTTAGATCCAACGCACGTATAATGTCTGGTTTGTCGCTAAACGCAAAGTGTATGTTCTTCATGGCAATTTCCTGCTGAAAATGGCCTATGCACTCTTTTTTCAAGGTGGGCGCCGATACCACCGGCCTAAGCTGATCCATCGTGTAGGCACTCAATTTCAGGTGCATCAAACTTTGCAATACCCGATTGGCGGCAGGCAGCATCCTAAAAATCGCGATGGCAAACAATGCTGCCAGTGCTCTAACTTGCCCAATGTTGTCGCTTGAGTAAAAATAGGCATACACCACCAGCAGGGTGATGCCCACCAGGGCTATCATTTCGTTTACCCTAAACGGCAATGTTTGCAGGTTTATAGCCCGAATACCGCTTTCGGAAAAACCCCGGAAATGGTGCAACATTTTTTCCCTGAAATGATCCTCAGCCCCGTGGGTAATTATATCCGTAAACCCGCCGCTGCCGTAATTGATCTCACGAAGCGCCTTGTCGCGGTGCCCGGCACCTGCCTCACCCAGTTCTGTAATGCGTTTTCGGGCAAAACGGTTTACCAGAAAAAATCCGCCTCCAATTAATCCCACTATCAAAATGAAAATGAAGGGATTGTACCAGGTAAAAAATGCCGTCAGTAGCACCACAATCGCCAATTCACTCATGAGGGTAAGGTAAGGAATATACGTGCCGGACACAAAATAAAACGGCGAAAAAAACACCACTTCATTGAATCCTGGACCATCATGGTTCAGGCGGTCGTAGGAACGCTCCTCGAACACACGGTTGTATGCTCTTCTTGAAAGACTGAAAGCAAGATCTGAAGCCGTTTTTCGGATGTACTGCTGGAGTAAATACGCCAGTATTCCTTTCACCAGAAAAAACAGCAGGATTATGCCTATGAGTGTTTTTAAAAAATTGGCCTCTGCAGTAAAACCCAGATGGTGAAAAATAAAACGCAGCTTGCTGCTCTTCTCCAGAAAAGAGTGATCCAGGGCCAGCATCAGCACGGGCACCATGCTGCCCAAACCCACAATATCCGCGAGAGCAAGCATGGTCTGACCCAATAATATCAGGCGGGTTCTCCCCATCTGATTTGGGGTGAGCAACTGCCGGAAGCCACTGTGGGCCGTGAGTATAATTTGCCTGGCGTTCAGAACTGACAAAGGTACGTCGATAAATGGATTTTGTAAATTATGCCCTTTTGTGAACCTTTGCAGTAAAATGCAGAAAGAAACTGTTTTGGTGATTGGTGCCTGCGGACAGCTGGGCACCGAACTGGTAGAGGCCCTCAGGGCAATTTATGGCGAAAATCATGTGGTAGCCAGCGATGTGAAGAAAAGCGACAACATCGTCTTTCAAACCGGCCCTTTTGAGGTACTGGATATTCTGGATAAACCCAAATTGCTGGAGATTCTGGAAAAATATAAGCCCACCCAGGTTTACCATCTGGCTGCTTTGCTGAGTGCCACGGCTGAAAAAATGCCGGAATTTGCCTGGAAACTGAACATGGACGGCCTTTTCCACCTGCTGGATGCCGCCCGCGATACAGGCATTGTGAAAAAAGTGTACTGGCCCAGCAGTATTGCGGCATTTGGGCCGAATACGCCCCGCATCAATACGCCTCAGTATGGTGCCATGGATCCAACTACTGTTTATGGTATTAGCAAACTAGCAGGCGAATTGTACGCACAATATTACTTCAACCGCTGGGGTGTGGACACCCGCAGCTTGCGCTATCCAGGCCTCATTGGCTATAAATCGGCACCGGGCGGCGGCACCACAGATTATGCGGTGGCCATTTACCACGATGCCCTTACCACAGGCAAACACCACTGCTTTTTAAAACCCGGCACCGTATTGCCAATGCTGTATATGCCCGATGCCCTGAAAGCCACGCTTGACATTATGCATGCACCGGCAGAAAAGGTAAAAATCAGAACAAGCTACAACCTGGCGGGCATGAGCTTTGGCCCCGAAGAAATTACAGCAGCCATCCAAAAGCACATACCTGCCTTCAGCAGCACCTACGAACCCGACTACAGGCAAGCCATCGCCGATTCATGGCCCGCCGTAATTGATGATAGCAGAGCCCGCGAAGATTGGGGCTGGAAACCCGATTATGACCTCGATAAGATGACGACCGACATGCTGGAAAACCTCAGAAAGCAGTATGGCCTTGGCGGCAGTTCTGTGGCATGAAGGTTTTGTGCGGGTAAAGTATTTTCCTTTACCGGGCTGTAATATTTTTTTCAAAGGTTATGTCATGCTGAAGCCGGCACGACCTAACTCAGCATGTTTTAACAAGACCTGTTTTTAATTTAACTTTTACTGCCAGGCAATATTCAGCTTCACTGTCAAATCTTTGTTGGTCAGAAGTACTGTGGTGGGATAAGTGCCACGATACAAGTTAGGGAGAAAAGGTACACTGCCAATTACATCGCTGCCCACCAAATCATAATCCATTATCTGAATGTTTCTGGTGGTATTGAGGGGCGTGATGTTGAAGGGTGTGCTCAATATCCAGCTGAGGGGCAGATTGCCGGCTGCTGAGTTGTCCTTACGGGTAGCTGTGCCATCGAGCAATACATCGCCGTTGGTATTGGTAATTTGATAGCAAACGTCGGGTCCGTCAAGCAAATCCCAGCCGGCACCATTGGGGTCGGCAAACGGCATGGCCGTCACAGAAATGCTTTGAATTGCGCACGTGGTAGGCGCGGCCAGGATATTCAATGTTTTGGTTACACTATGCGTTCCTCCCGGTCCGGTGGCGGTGAGCTTTACCGTATAATTTCCCCCTGCCTGGTAGGCATGTGAAGGATTTTTTGCAGTGGATGTATCACCATCGCCGAATTCCCATAAGTAGGTTTCTGCATTGATGGAAACATTGGCAAATACCACCGTTGCAGGTGCCTTGGCATCAGCTCCGGTGTAGGTAAAATCGGCCGTGGGGGCAGGTAATTTCTGTGAATCGTCAGATTTCTTTTTACAAGCCGCGAATACGACAAGACCAGCAAGTGTAATTGACAGAAGGACTGATTGTATTTTCATAACAGGGATTTTATTTTTCGAATCTATGGGTATGAATTGAATATATCAATATTTCTCATTTGTCGTTGAAAAAATATAATGCGGCATATAGACCGCCTATTCGAGCGGGATCATCATCTTTGCATCATGAAAAACACAATCAAAGCAGAGTATTTTCCCTTTGCGGGGCATGTTTTGATTGATGTGCGCAGTGAGGGCGAATTTGAGCGAGGCCACATCCCCGGAGCCATAAACATCCCATTGCTGCGAAACGAAGAGCGGGTGCAGGTGGGTACAATCTACAAGCAACAGGGCCGCGATGCCGCTGTGGCACTGGGTTTTAAACTGCTGGGACCACGGTTTCACGATTTGTATGAAGCGTTTAAATCAGCGGGATCAAACCCTGTTTTCTATTGCTGGCGGGGTGGGTTACGAAGCCAGATTTCCGCTACCCTGCTGGAGTGGGGCGGACAACCCGTTGGGCTGATTTCCGGCGGATACAAGGCATACCGGCATTTTGTGCAGAAAGAACTCTCCCGGCCCCGAAAATTTGTATTGCTGGGCGGAATGACCGGCGTAGGAAAAACGGAAATTTTACAGTTGCTGGCCCAAAAGGGACATGCCGTGGTAGATTTGGAAGCATTGGCTTCCCACCGTGGAAGCGTATTGGGTGGTTTGGGTATGAAGGCCCAGCCATCGGTGGAGATGTTTGAAAACCTGCTGCACCAAGCCGTGGCCTCATTTCCGGAGGGCAGCACCCTAATTATGGAAAGCGAAAGCCGCAAAATTGGCACCTGCGTAATGCCCGAAGGTTTCTGGCACAACATGCTGCAAAGCCGGGTGCTCGAAATTGAAATACCGCATCAGCAGCGTGTAGAACGTCTGCAAAAAGAATACGCAAGTTTTGACCCGCAAATTCTGGCTGAAAAAACCGAGAAACTCAGAAAACGCCTCGGCGGTTTGCTCTGTCAGCAGGCCAAAGAAGCCATACTGGAAGGCAGAAAAGCCGAATGGGTAAGCATCCTGATGGGATATTATGACAAATCCTACCGTTATTTTGTGGATGAAAACGGCTATGTGCCGGAACCTGTTGAATGGAACTGGCAGCAAACCGAAAACAGCATTGATTTGTTAATGAAAAAACTGAAAATATATGGAATTGAAAAATAAAATTGCCGTGGTTACCGGCGCCAACAAAGGCATAGGCCTGGAGTGTGTGAAAATGCTGCTGGAAAAAGGGGCAACGGTTTATGGAATATGCCGCAGTGGCTGCAGTTTGCAGCATGAAAACTACCACTGTCTGCACGCCAATGTAGGCAATCAGCAGGAGGTGGATGCGGCGATGGACAATATTTTGCAGAAACATACCGCAGTAGACATCCTCATCAATAACGCCGGACTGGGCTATTTTGGCATGTGTGAGGAACTGAGCGTGGAACAGTGGCAGGAGATGTTCAATACCAACGTGAGCGGCATATTTTATTTCACCCGCAGGGTGCTGCCCGGCATGAAAAAACAGGATTCAGGCCACATTGTGAACATCGCCAGCATCGCCGGACTGGAAGGATATCAGCAGGTATCGGGGTATTGTGCCACCAAGTTTGCGGTGCGCGGTTTCAGCGATGCTTTGTACAAGGAAGTGCGCGATTTTGGGGTGAAGGTAACCTGTGTGTACCCCGGCAGCGTAAAAACCGATTTTTTCAGACACAGTGCCAACATCAAGGCCCACGACAACATGCTGATGCCCGAGGATGTGGCCGCGCAGATTGTATTCGCCCTGGAAAGCCCTGCCAACTATCATCCGGTGAATTTGGAGATACGTCCGCTGAAGCCGAGGGGGTGACCCTTACTCGCCTTTTTTGCAGGTAGAAATACCCACCGCATCATAAATCGGGCAATACCCGATGGCTGTGCTGCCTATCATATAGCCGCCGATGAAAAGCAACAGTAACGTCCAAATGCCTTCTACCGGTGTAAAGATGTACAAAATAGAAAAAAGGATGGCCGTACCTATGCGTGCCAGCCGGTCTGCAGTCCCCATGTTCGTTTTCATATCAATATCGGATTGGTTATATAACCCAATATACGAAAAATAACTGACATTTCCAAATCTGTGCTTTGCCCAAAATTTTGCATCTTTGCACTTCTTTTTAACCTATGAAAAAAACCATATTTTCCTTATTGCTGTCCATATTCAGCATTCTGGGTTTGCACGCCGATGAAGGCATGTGGCCCCTGACCATGGTGGCAAAATTGCAGGATCCCATGCAGGCAAAAGGCCTGAAACTGACTGCCGAAGACATTTACAGCATCAACAACGCCTCCCTCAAAGACGCCGTGGTGCGGCTTATGAGCAAGCAGGGCCGCATGTTCTGTACAGGCGAAATCATCAGCCGCGAAGGCCTGTTTCTTACCAACCACCACTGTGGTTATGGTGCCATACAGGAACTCAGCACCCCACAGGATAACATCCTCAGCAATGGCTTCTGGGCCAAATCCAAAGAGGAAGAACGCCCCGCCAATTTCAACATCGGACTGCTGCGCAAGGTGGAAGATGTGACCGATCAGGTATTGAATGGCATCGCCATCAACTTGCCCGAAGCAGAGCGCGGCAAAGCGGTTTCGGAGTCAGCTTCCAAAGCTAAAAAAGCACTGGAAGAAAGCCTGGGTGCCGAAAAGAGCAACTATGCAGTAGAAGTGGTGGCATTCTGGGGCGGTAATCGCTTTTTGGCCATGTACTACGAGGTTTACCGCGATATCCGCCTGGTGGGCACACCCCCTGAAAATGTGGGCAAATTCGGCGGAGAAACCGACAACTGGCGCTGGCCCCGCCACACCTGCGATTTCAGCATGTTCCGCATCTATTCAGGTGCCGATAACAAGCCCGCAGACATGAACAAGAATAACAAGCCCTACGAGCCCAAAAAGTTCTTCCCTGTGAGCTTGAAAGGTACTTCAAACGGTGATTTTGCCATGATCATGGGCTATCCAGGCCGCACCACCCGCTACACCTACAGCGAAGGCGTGCGCTACCTGGGCAGCAAAGAACGTCCCATGCGTGTACAGGTGCGCCGCGACATCATGGATGTATATGAAAAGTACATGAAGCAGGATCCAACCATCCGCCTGATGTATAGCGACAAACTGGCCGGACTGGGCAACTACTGGAACAAGTTCAACGGAGAAGCCGGCGAACTCAGCAAGCCCGAAATGTTTGACAAACGCAAAAAAGTGGAGCTGGAATTTGAGGCCTGGGTGAAAGCCAACAACAAACAAGACGTATATGGCGAGGTTACATCACTGTACGATGAAGTATATCAAAAGCTCAATCAGTATGGTCTTTACCCTGTATACCTGCAGGATGGTATTGCCAACAGCCAGCCCATGATGTTTGCCATGCAGTCAAGCGCTTTGGTGCGCGACGCCAAGGATGGTAAGATGGGCCCTGAGGGCACCAAGATGGCTGAAAGAATGGCAGGTATGCTGGATGATATGTTCAAGGAGTTCCACGCGCCCATCGAAAAAGAGGTAATGGCTGCCGTATTGCGCCATGTGTATGAAGACCTGGACCATGCCAACCTGCCCATTGCCCTCACCAATTTGGTTACCAAGTACAAACGCGACTACAACAAACTGGCCGATTACCTCTGGAAAACAAGCATGTTTACCGATAAGGCCAAAATGGCCAAGTTCCTGAAAGCGCCAAACGTAGGTAAATTGTTAAAAGATCCGATCTATGCCATTGTTAGCGGATACAACGGCAAGCTCAACGGCGAATTAAAGCCCATCTATGATGATATCAATGCCAAAAAGACCCGCGCAGACCGGTTGTTCCTGGCCGGGCTTAGCGAAATGAATCCGGATAAAGCCATGGCCCCCGATGCCAACGGCACCATGCGCATGACCTACGGCACCGTGATGAACTACGATCCCAAAGATGGTGTGCATTACAAAGAATTTACCACCGCCAAAGGATACCTGGAAAAATACAAGCCAGGCGATTTTGAATTTGACGCGCCCGGTACCCTGCTGAACATGATCCGCAACAAGGATTACGGTCAGTATGCCGATATAGACGGCGAACTGCACACCTGTTTCCTCACCGATAACGATATTACCGGTGGTAACAGCGGAAGTCCTGTT
>JBILTS010000030.1:0-17539 GCA_044371405.1 Bacteroidia bacterium | reverse complement strand
CATCTTTACTTAAGACCAGGTTTGGATGTGCTGCAGCAGGCGGGTGGACTTCACGCATTTAGCAACTGGCCCAGGCCCATTCTTACCGATTCAGGCGGTTATCAGGTTTATAGTCTCAGCGGTACCCGTAAGATGAAGGAGGAAGGCGTTACTTTTCAAAGTCATATCGACGGAAGCAGACACCTGTTTTCTCCCGAGAAAGTTATGGATATCCAACGGAGCATCGGTGCCGACATCATCATGGCTTTTGATGAATGTACCCCGTATCCTTGCGATTATGAATATGCTGAGAAAAGTATGCACATGACGCACCGCTGGCTGGATCGCTGCTTCGATCAGTTTAACAGCACTTCACCATTGTACGGTTATGAACAGTCTTTAATTCCTATCGTGCAGGGTAGCGTTTATGACGATTTGAGGAAGAAAAGTGCTGAATATGTTGTGCAGCACGATGCACCAGGTTATGCCATCGGAGGGCTTAGCGTGGGTGAACCCCATGAAGATATGTACAGAATTACCGGGCTTGTAACTGATATTTTACCACAAAACAAGGCCCGCTACCTAATGGGCGTGGGTACCCCTGAGAATTTACTGGAGTGCATCGAGCGTGGTATCGATATGTTTGATTGTGTAATGCCAACGCGTAACGGCAGAAACGGCACCATTTTTACCACGAAGGGAATCATCAATATTCGCAACCAGCGTTGGGCAAAAGATTTTGAACCGCTTGATGATCTTACACCCGAATACTCAAAAGCATATATAAGGCATTTATTTGCAGCCGACGAGATGCTCGGACCTGTAGTGGCAAGTTTACAAAACCTTCGCTTTTATCTTTGGCTGATGAGAAATGCCAGAAAACATATTTTGGGTGGAGATTTTATTGACTGGAAAACAACAATATTGCCTGTTATTACCAAAAAATGGTAACAAATGTTTAAAGAACTGGATAAGTATATCGCCAAAAAGTTTCTCACCACGTTTGTGGTAACCATTCTTTTGTTTACCATCATCATCATTGTATTTGACATTGCTGAAAAGCTGGACGATTTTTTAGAGCATAAAGCACCTATTCACAGCATTATTTTTACGTACTATGTTGCTTTTATTCCCCACTTGATCAACACATTCAGCCCTATATTTATCTTTATTTCAGTGCTGTATTTTACCAGTCGTCTGGCATCTCGATCCGAGTTCATCAGCATGTTGGCCGGTGGCATGTCATTGAAGAGGATATTGCTGCCATACATGGGTGTGGCGGTGTTGCTGTCGTATGGCAGTTATCTGCTCAATGCCTGGGTAATACCGGTTACAGATAAGGCGCGTGTGCATTTCGAAAATATGTACTTAAGGGATTACTGGAGTCAGGCGAAGGGGACCATTTACAGGCAAATAAAACCGGGTGAAATTCTTTACATGGAGTACTTTAATAACAACGACAGTTCTGCTGTGGGGGTTAATATAGAAACATATAACGGAAAAGAACTGAAGAGCAATCTCTTTTCACGCTTTATGCGCTGGAATCGTGCTGCAGGTAAATGGCGTATGGAAATGGTATGGCAACGTGAATTTTTACCAAATGGGAATCAAAGAATTGCTTACAAACCATTTTTAGATACCATGCTCCAGTTTGATCCCAGGGATTTTTTCTTCAGAATAGATGATGTGCAGAGTTTAAATCAAAACGAATTGAGGAATTTCATCGCCAAAGAAACGGTGCGAGGGTCCGAAAACATAAAGTTACTTGAAACTGAACTGCACCGCAGGTATGCCTCGCCATTCAGCACTTTTATTCTTGTGGCCATTGGCGTGTTTGTGGCAGGCCGCAAAACAAGGGGAGGTTTGGGATATTCACTTGCAATTGGTATATTCGTTATAATTTTCTTTTTGTTTTTCAGTAAATATTTTATCAGCATGGGGCAAACCGGTGTTTTGCCTCCCTGGGTATCGGTCTGGTCACTCAATATCCTGTTCATTCCTGTTGCCTGGCTGTTTTATCGTTTTGCTCAGAAATGATGCGTGCAATGCTCATATCGCTGCTGCTGAGTATGAGTTTGGTCATTTCATGCAAAAAAGTTACCGAGGATTACAAGGCCAAAGGACCAGAATATTATCCACTGCGGGTGGGTGCTGAACGCCTGTATTTTTATGATTCTATACATTATTCAAGACTGTTGAATAATACGCAGCGTTATCAATACCGGATAAAGGAGTTTGTGAAAGATAGTTTTTTCGATCTCACCGGAAATGTGACCTATCGGATTGAACAGTTTATCAGTAAAGATTCCGGTAAATCCTATTCCTTTTTCGACCTCTACACTGCAAGAGTTTCATCTTATGGCGTGCAAAGAACTGAGGAGAACCGCACGAATATGGTTATGAGTTTTCCAATAAGGAATTTAAAACTCTGGTATCCCTTTGATTTTTGGAATGACAGCTTCAGTACCTACATAAAATACCAGTATACTGCGGTAGACAAAACGTTTGATAATGGCTATATCAGCACACCTGAGGCCGTTTATGTAAGGCAACAATATGATAGTACCTTCATTTTCATCAGAGAAGCCCGCGAAGTTTATGGTAAAAATCAGGGTTTACTCTATAGAAAAAAGAAAAATATAGATCTGCAGGATTTGCTAAAGCCGGATGGTTATGAACTTACCTGGCAACTAATACAATATTTCCCATGAGATTGTATTTGTTTCTCCCATTATTTGTTTTTGCCATTGCAGGTTGTAAAAAAGACCGGGTCAGCAAAGACGGGCAAGAGACCCTGACAGACTGGCTGAGTTTGAAAGAAGGAAATCGCTGGATTTATAAGGTTGATTCTTTTGCTTACAGACGTGACAAACAGGTGCCTGATACATTTTCGTTTGAACTGATGGAAATGATAGATACGGTTTTTCAGGATAATGTGAATGAACAGGTGGCAGGTATTAAGGTGGTGGCCCGCAGAGATAGTCTTGATTTCTGGCAATTTAGAAGAATGTATTATGCCAAAATTACAGCTGAATTTTATGAGCGTGTTGAAGAAAATATACGGTATATAAAAATGAGTTTTCCGCCGGCAGAAGAGGCCATCTGGAATATGAACAGCCGAAATAATTTACCGGCAACTTGGCTGTTTTATCAGGATTTATATAAGCCGTATGCAGGGAATGCAAATCAGGTAGACAGCACTTTGACCATTACCAGTAAAGAAATAAATAACAATATAGAAAAATTCAGATACAGGGAAATCTATGGCAAAGGTGTTGGATTGATATACAGAGAAAATGTTGAAATGCTGAACCAGGGTGGAAACTGGGACGGATACAAACGCATACAAAAACTTGTATATGCGGATTAAATTCACTATATTTATGTGGTTGTTTCCGTGGCTACTTACGGCCGATACCACAGATTATTTCTACTGGGTATCATTCAAGGATAAAAAGGGATGTGAAATTTACCAAAAGCAGCCCGATATGTTTTTGAGCAAACGCTCCATACTAAAGAAATACGCGACTTGCGGCGGAATCATTGAAACAGATTTGCCGGTATGCAGCCAATACGTCAATCAGATAAAAGAAAAAGGGTTATCTGTTCCATTTACAAGCCGATGGCTGAATGCAGCGCTTTTGATAGTGCGCGATACGGCGGTAATTCCAAATATTGCTGAGTTGGATTTTGTAACATCTGTTAAATCGCTGGGGTACAGAACCCGCAACAGGCAGGAACCAGACGATATCAATTTATCGGGTTCAATGGAACAGAAATCTATTCCTGTGAAAACTGAACCCACGGCAGGAAGCCGTTATGGTGCTGCCAAAGATCAAATAACGCAAATTAAGCTAGATGCATTGCACCGGAAAGGCGCTACAGGGAAAGGTATTTTGATAGCCGTTTTGGATGCCGGATTTTTTAAAGCCGATCGCATGCAGCTGTTTGACAGTCTGTTTTTGCAGGGTCGAATCGTGAAAACATACGATTATTTGGATCATGAAACGGATGTGTATGATGATGATGATCACGGAATGCAGGTACTTAGCTGCCTTGCCGCCAACAAACCGGGTGTTATGGTGGGTTCTGCACCCGATGCCGGTTTTATGCTTTTTCGCACTGAAGATGCCGCGGTGGAAATGCCGTATGAAGAGGCATTGTGGGTGCAGGCCGCTGAACAGGCCGATGCATTGGGGGCTGATATCATTGCATCGTCGCTGGGTTACACCACTTTTGATGATGACAGATATAATCATAAACTTTCAGAACTAGATGGTAAAACAATCCTAATCAGCAGAGCCGCTGAAATAGCGGCTCAACGAGGAATGCTGGTGGTGAGCAGTGCCGGAAATGAAGGTGATGCATCCTGGGGTAAACTGGCAGCGCCCGCCGACGCAGCACAGGTTATTGCCGTTGCCGCTGTTGACAGGGAAGGAGAGGTGGCGGGTTTCAGCAGCCGAGGCCCCACCGCAGACGGGCGTATAAAGCCTGATGTGGCTGCCATGGGCAAACGCACTGCTATTGCTTCTGCCAGCGGCTATATTGTAAAATCAAATGGAACCAGTTACAGTGCTCCAATTATGGCAGGAGCCCTGGCCTCGGCTATGCAGCATTCAGGTATGTCGGCCGCTCAGCTGAGAAAAACGCTGTTGTCGGACAAATTGCCGGATACCCTCACAGGATATGGTATTCCCGATTTTTCTTCTCCGAAATGGAATCCTGTCAATCCTCTGAAGAGTCACGAAACAGCCGATCCAAGGTTTACAAACTGGGTGCCCGGCGATACCCTGTATGTCCCGTTTGTAATAGGAACGCAGTTTTCACCCGAAAAACAATGGACCTACAAACTCAGCTGCGATTGTGGTAAAGTGTGGCAAAATGCCCCATTGGAGAAAGTTACGGCCAATTGGTATGGCACAATGATTGTACCGGTAGCAACAGGTCTGCACTTTCTGGAGGTAACAGACGGGAAAACAGTATTTAAAGAGAGTTTTTATTATCACAAACCATGAAAAATCTGAAAAAGTCAACCTTGCTGATATGTCTGATGCCCCTTGCGCTCATGGCTCAAAAGTCAGTTCTGAAATCGCGTCATTTGCGTATAGAAAACGCCGAAGTAAGTGTGCATTATCCCGGTATTCAAGGTTCACCTATCATGAGAAAATATACGGTTACCCTGAAATTAAAAAAAGACCTGAAAGAGTTACCCGATTCTATTTATGCAGATGGATTCAGCGAAAAGTTATTTTTGGCAAGCAGCAAAAGTGAATCTGGCCAATATAAAAACGGAACCAAGCTTACTTTTGTAGCCAATGTAACCATAAATACCGCAGAAAATGCGGTAAATAATTTCTATTCCAATACATCGAGTGTTGCAGGTGAAGGAGTGTGTATTATCAGGTATTACACGTACAAAAAAGGCAAAAAAACGCCTGTTTACCTGCGTGCCAAAACCCTGAAAAAAGGGGCGGAGGTTTTTGCGCCGTAAGAAATTAATCAATTAGCAGCACAAGCCCTTTCAGGTAATGCCCCTCGGGATGGAATAAATTTACAGGATGATCAGGTCCCTGACCCAGTCGGTGCAGGATTCTGGCATTCCGTCCGGCTTCAATGCCCGCGGCTGTTATTGTGTTGGCAAACAGTGTTTCATCAATAACCTGGCTGCAGGAGAATGTAAATAGCAATCCGCCCGGTTTTACCGTCTGTATGCCTAGCTGATTTAGCCGCTTGTATCCCATCACGGCCTGGTGCTTTTTAGACATGTTTTTGGCAAAAGCAGGAGGATCCAATACCACAATGTCGTATGCCTCTTTATTGTCCTTCAGGTATTGCGGTACATCGGCTGCTACGGTGGTGTGATTATGACCTACTCCGTTCAATAAGCCGTTTTCCGCTGCCAGCTGAACTGCTTTTTCTGAAATATCTACACTGCAAACCGATGCGGCACCTGCTTTTAAGGCATATACAGAAAAGCCACCTGTGTAGCAAAATGTGTTTAGCACGGATTTACCTTGGCTGTATTGAGCCAGCAGTTGTCTGTTTTCACGCTGATCCAGAAAAAATCCGGTTTTTTGTCCGGCTACCCAGTTCACCTTGAATGAAATTCCATGCTCCAAAGCCACAATTTCAGGGGTTTCCCCTTTCAGAAACAGGTCATCCAACCCGGGATCGTGCATGGATGCGCGGCTTTTGGCAAAGATAGTTTTGAGTGTTCCGTCATAAACTTCATCCAAAGCTTTTGCAATTTCCTTTTGCGCATGGTACATTCCATGGCTGTGTGCCTGAATTACAGCGCAATCAGCATAGATGTCTACAATCAGGCCGGGGAGGCCGTCGCCCTCGCCGTGAACCAGCCGATAGGCATTGGTTTGGGAAAAATCGCCAAACAGTTTTTTGCGAATTGCAAAACATGATTCTAGTTTGTTTTTCCAAAAAGCATGGTTGGGCACTTCCTGTGTCAGGCTGAGTATTCTAACCAAAATGGAACCGTTACCCACATGCCCCGAAGCCAGGTATTCCCCTTTGAAATCAACCACTTCAGCCCAGTCGCCCGGTTTGATTTCTTCTGCTTGTTGCACGGCACCGCTAAAAATCCATGGATGGCCACGAAGTACAGAATGCTCTTTGCCCCGCTTTAGTATGATCTTTTTTGTTTTCAGTGCTGCAAAGTTCAGGGAATTCACTGAACTTTGAGGCATACATGAAATTGTTTGAAATAATAGAGGCCATTGAAAAGGTGGCCCCGCCTTCCCTTCAAGAAGATTACGATAACAGCGGATTGCTGGTTGGGTCATCGCAAACTGAAGTTAAAAAAGCACTCCTGACGCTTGATACCACTGAGGCAGTTATTGAGGAGGCCATTGCGGAAGGTTGCGATTTGATCATATCCCATCATCCCATTGTATTCAAGGGTATAAAGCGCTTGAACGGCAGTAACTACGTAGAACGGGTGGTGATGTCGGCTATTAAAAATAATATTGCCATTTATGCCTGTCATACCAATCTAGACAATGTATTAAAGCACGGGGTTAACAGTAAAATTGCGACGAAGCTGGGTTTAATCAATACACAGGTTCTGAAACCCTTGCAGCAGGCATTGATGAAACTTACGGTTTTCACCCCTCATTCCCACGCGGATGCCGTGCGGGAGGCCCTTTTTGCAGGTGGTGCAGGACACGTGGGTAATTATGATGAATGCAGTTTCAACGTTAATGGAATTGGCACATTCCGGGGTGGTGAGAACACCAATCCTGTAATTGGAAATAGGGGAGAAAGGACCAGTCTGGAAGAACAGCGTATTGAGGTGCTGTTGCCAAAAAATCGCTTTCAGCAGGTGATGAGGTCGCTGAGAATCGCACATCCCTACGAAGAGATTGCCTATTATTCCGTTGATCTGGCCAATGCCTGGCAGGATGCGGGTAGTGGTATTGTTGGCGTGCTAGAAAAACCCATTCAGGGCGAACATTTTCCGGCCTATGTGAAATCGTGTTTGGGTGCTGAGGTTATAAGGTTTACGGCACCTGTGGCGTGGGTAAAGAAGGTGGCTATTTGTGGCGGAAGCGGTGCATTTTTGATCAAAAATGCGTTACAATCCGGGGCAGATGCCTACATCACAGGCGATATTAAATACCACGAATTTTTTGATGCTGAAAACCGCATGATGATTTGCGATCCGGGGCATTATGAAACAGAACAATATACCATTGAACTTTTTGCTGAGATTTTATCAGAAAAATTCCCTAATTTTGCAACCCGTTTTTCGCATACATACACCAACCCCATACAATACCACTATTAACCCATGGATATCAGCGTACAAAAGAAACTCACCGATCTCTGGACTCTTCAGAAGATTGATTCCCGCCTGAATGGCCTCCGTGCCCTGCTGGGTGAACTTCCCATGGAAGTTGCCGATCTGGAAGACAGCATTGTAGGTCTTGAAACCCGTGTTAGCCATATTCAGGAGGAAATTGCCCAGATAGACAGTGAAATTTCCGACAAAAGAAACAGCATCAAGGATTTCAACCGAAACATCGAGAAATATGATGATCAGCTGAATAACATCAAAAACAGCCGCGAATTTGAAGCTATTGAGAAAGAGAAAGAAATAGCGGGTCTCGAAATTCTTCAGGCCGAGAAAAAGATTCGTGAACTTGGTAAGCTGTTGGATATCAAGAAGGAATTGCTTGACAAAACTACCGAAGACCTTGGTAACCGTAAAAAGGATCTTGAATTTAAGCAAAGCGAACTGGCTGAAATTGAGAAAGAAAACCAGGAAGAGATAGAAAAAATCAATGTTGAGCGCGAGAAAGCAGAGGCGTCTTTAGATGATCGCTACAAAAGGGCATACAACCGCATCCGTGAAAATATGCGCAATGGTATAGCTGTGGCTCCTATTCTCCGCGGAAGTTGCGGTGGATGTTTCTCAAAAATACCACCTCAGCGGCACAGCGATATTCGTGCACACTTCCGTATCATCGATTGTGAACACTGCGGTCGTTTACTTGTGGATCAAAGCATCACCGGACTTGAGTCTGTGGCCGAAGTGAAGGAAGAAAAAGCAACTCGCCGTAAGATTCGTCTTACTGCTAAGGCAGAATAAATTATCATCAAAAATTGACAATATAGGCCGGCCTGAAAAGGTCGGCTTTATTTTTTATCCAAGACAAACGTAAGGTCCGGCATCACCTGCACAATTTGCTCACGGCTCAGCCCGGTTACATTCAGAAAATACACATTTTGATTATTAATGTCGCATTGTCCGCCAATCCACGACATGTCAACCACCTCATTTCCTTGTGCATCGCTGCGATAGCTGCGCACCGGCATTAAGCAGTACCACGCGGCAGCAAATCCCTGATCATCTGCCGCAGGTGCGATTTTTTGGATGGGGCCTGCCAGTATTTTGTTGTATTGGGGCCTGCTCTCATCGCTCATTTTCATTCGTTCGATATAGGCCGCTTTGCTTTTATAAAATCTGATGATGGAAGCCGGAGTGAATGTGGCCAGTTCTTCGTAATCCTTGTCTTTTTCGGCCCGGCATAAACGGTTAGCCGCCAGTTGAAACAACCGGGTGAATTTTATGCTGTCTTTACCTGTTTCATCTTTTCCTGCTGTGTCTTTCAGCGTAGGCAGCGGAATGGAATCCAGTTTTTTTAGAGCCGCCGGGTTGTTTTGAATTTCGGGCAGAATCAGGGTTAGCGAATCCTCTTTGGTGATACTTTCTACGTCATCATTTTTTTTATTGCCTTGTTGGCAGGCACAAAGAATTGTAGCGGTGAGCAGGAGGATTCTGAAAGTTTTCATGGCTGAATAATTAACGGCTTATCAAAGCAATTTCTTGCGAATATAAAGAAGAAAGGCCGGCACAGGGCCGACCTTCCTAATACAAAACATATGGAAAAAGTTATTTGACTTCCTCAAAATCTACGTCTTCAACCTTGCCGTCGTTGTCGCTCTTGCCTGCACCCTCGGTTCCGGTTGTTTCACCTGCCTGGTTTGCGGCATTATACATATCCTGGCTGGCTGCTTCCCATGCCTTGCTGAGTTCGGCTGTAGCAGCTTCAATGCCGGGCATATCCTTGCTCTCATGGGCTTTTTTCAGCGATTCGAGGGCTGCTTCAATAGCTGTTTTCTTCTCAGCAGGAATCTTATCGCCGTATTCTTTCAATTGTTTCTCGGTACTGAAAATGAGCGAATCTGCGGCATTCAGCTTGTCTACCTCTTCGCGGCGCTTGTTGTCGGCTTCGGCATTTTCCTGGGCTTCCTGCTTCATCTTTTCAATATCTTCTTTACTTAAACCACTGCTGGCCTCGATGCGAATTTTCTGCTCCTTGCCGGTGGCCTTGTCTTTGGCACTCACACTCAAAATACCGTTGGCATCAATGTCAAAGGTAACTTCAATCTGAGGTACGCCGCGCGGTGAGGGTGGAATGCCATCCAGGATAAATTTGCCTATGGTTTTGTTGTCGCGGGCCATGGGGCGTTCTCCTTGAAGCACATGAATCTCAACCTGTGGCTGATTATCAGCGGCAGTGCTGAACACCTCAGTTTTCTTGGTAGGTATGGTGGTGTTTGACTCAATCATTTTGGTAAACACGCTGCCCATGGTTTCGATACCCAGACTCAGCGGTGTTACGTCCAATAGCAGAATATCTTTAACCTCTCCGGTCAAAACGCCTCCCTGTAGGGCTGCTCCAATGGCAACCACTTCGTCTGGGTTAACGCCCTTGCTGGGTGATTTTCCGAAGAAATCTTCTACCAATTTTTGAATGGCAGGTATACGTGTAGAACCTCCAACCAAAATTATTTCATCGATATCAGAAGGTTTCATGCCGGCATCGGACAGGGCCTTTTTACAGGGCTCAAGGGTGCGCTGGATAAGGGTTGAAGCCAGTTGTTCAAACTTGCTGCGTGTGAGTTTTCTCACCAGGTGGGCTGGAACTCCATCAATGGCAGTAATATAGGGCAGGTTGATGTCGGTTTCTGTGCTGCTGGATAGCTCGATCTTGGCTTTCTCAGCAGCTTCTTTTAAGCGCTGCAGGGCCATGGGGTCCTTGCGAAGGTCCATGTTTTGCTCCGACTTAAATTCCTCGGCTAGCCAGTCTATAATAACCTGGTCGAAGTCATCACCACCCAGGTGCGTGTCGCCATTGGTGCTTTTTACTTCAAACACGCCATCGCCCAGTTCCAGCACGCTGATGTCGAAAGTGCCTCCACCCAGATCATAAACGGCAATTTTAATGTCCTGTCCTTTTTTATCCATACCATATGCCAAAGCTGCAGCGGTAGGTTCATTGATAATACGTTCTACTTTGAGCCCGGCAATTTCTCCGGCTTCTTTGGTGGCTTGCCTTTGTGCATCATCAAAATAGGCAGGCACGGTAATTACCGCACGGGTAACTTCCTGACCGAGGAAATCCTCAGCGGTCTTCTTCATTTTCTGAAGCGTCATGGCGCTGATTTCCTGAGGCGTGTAGGTGCGGTCTCCAATTTTAACCCGGGGGGTGTCATTGTCGCCTTTCACCACTTCATAACTCACACGACCTGTTTCTGTTTGCACATTGGAATACTTTTCACCCATGAAACGCTTGATGGACGAAATGGTGTGCCTGGGGTTGGTTATGGCCTGACGTTTGGCGGGATCGCCTACTTTTCTTTCCCCATTGCCGCCATCCAAAAAGGCAACAATGGAGGGGGTAGTGCGACGACCTTCGCTGTTTGCAATAACAACGGGCTCGTTTCCTTCCAGTACGGCAACACAACTGTTGGTGGTGCCTAAATCAATACCTATAATTTTACTCATGATTTCAGTTTAGTCAGTTAGAAACAACAAAAATGCCAAGCCCAAAAATGGCTGAAAGGCATGACGAAATGGCAGTAAGGCTGTTTTTATGGCAGAATGTTCAGTACTTTGGTTTCTGCGTTATTTTTCATAAACAGGATAGAGCCGCTATCAAATTTCACCTTTTCTATTTTTTGTATACAGCGGCTGGCAAAAAGTCCTACACCTCCTTTAATATTACTGAACTCTGCTTGTTTCTGAACTATACCGATAGAGGGTTCGTTGACAGAAATGTAATCGGAGAGCAGTTGATTTCCACCATATACTCTAAGCGAGGCAAATTTCAACCGGTGATACAATCCGGGGTCTGCGGTAATGGTATTGCGTAAAAACTGCAGAAAAGCCAGTCGAGGTATTTTATATAACATATTGCTGTTGCCAAAAGCCGATGCATTGCTGAGTACATTCCAGCTGGCAATCTTGGTGGTTTTGTTGAAGGTGTCATTTACCGGAAATTCATCATACGTAATATCCAGTTTAATATCATAGGCAAAACTATTTTGCCCTGGCTTCATGCTGATGGTAAGAAATTCAGGCGTAATGGCAAAATTGCTGGTAGAATCGCGAAAGGGTGAAATAATGTTGGCCAGCCCCACCAGGTTGGTTTCAGCAGTTACTGTATTCCCGGATTTTGGACTGATTACTTCCAATATGTATCGTTTGCCCTGGTCAAGTGCCTTGGTTCCGCGGGTATTGAGCCGGTAAAGAGGATTGATGTCGTTGGCAAACAATCCGGAATCTTTGGATATGTTCCACACCCTAACCAGTTTTTCGTTGAAGGTATTGTCGGATGATCGAAGGGTTACCACCGCAGAATCCAAATAAAGCGAATCGCTGATTTTAGCCACTTGCAACGCACCGCTATTTTCATTCAAAAATGCCTTGGCTACCCGCACATATTGCACGCTATCATTTAGGTTGAGCATGCCGTATACCACAATGGTCTCCTTCCATGGTGCATTGATGTTGAGGTCGTTTTTACAGGAAAAAAATGAAATAATCGCCGCAAAAAATGCGGAGATTAAAGACAGGTATTGATTCGACACTTTTCTCACAACGATGCTTAAGTCAGCTTTTTGGTCTAACTTTGCCTTTGCTCCTGCAAAGATGAGGAAAATTATTGGCCTTTGTTGCCTGCTATGCTTTTTTTACCCTGCGCAAACACAGCAGGTTACCAAGGAGTTTATGAAGCTTGTATGGGAAGATAATTTCCAAAAACTGGAAAATACCTGGGCACAGCAATCCACCACAGACAATTTTTTTATTGGATCTTCTGAAGGGTTTGAAGTGTGGCGCAAAAGCAAAAACAACGGTTTTTTTATTTTCCCACAGAAAGTACAGGAATTCAGGGTGTTCGAAGCTGCTGTTCACTTTATTTTCGATGGCAAGGGGTCATCTGAAAATGCCGCAGGATTGGTATTGCAGGCACAACCCGACGGTTCGGGTGCCGTTATTGTGGAGGTGAATCGAAAAAAGCAATTTCGAGTTCGCCGGGCCTCTTCCAACCGGATAATGCCTGTGAATGAGCCCAATAAGGGATGGAGAAAGCCAAATAAAAAAATCAAAGGCAATGAAATGATTGTGACGGTAAAGACCAATGATAAGGTTTATGATTTGTTCATCAATGGAATTTATGTTTACACTTTCACCGAAATAGAATTTTCAAAGGGATGGATAGGATTGTATGTAGGGCCGGATACCCGGGTGATATACAAGAAAATTTCCGTTAAGATTGATGATGAATCATCGTCTGTTCCCACTGAATTATCAGCATTCCCTGACGACAGAAAGTCGTTGAATCTTGTAATTGCGAGATTAAAAGAAGTCATTCAGAAAAAGGATTTGCGCATAGCAGATCTGGAAAATCAGCTAAAGGATCAGACGGGGCTTAACTATAAAGCAGACAGTGTATTGTTGAAACAGTCTCAGGAAGCGGTAGCCCGCGTAGATGAACTGGAGATTGAACTGGAAAAGGCGACGGAAGATAGATTGAAACTGGAAAAAGAATTGTTAAAACTTCAGCAATTCAAAAATGCCGCATCCGCATCTGATGGAGGAAACGTGGCGGACAACCTCATCAATATCAACGAAGAGTTGCGTTTGGAATTGCAGAAATCTAAAAAAACCGTAGAAGACTTGGAAGCGGGGTTGTTGAAGCAGCAATCACAGGTTGACGGATGGATTAAAAAGCTGAATCAAATGGAAAACACAACGGAAGATTCCAAAAATACCGTTCAGTTCCAGCGAAAGCAGCTTATTCAAAAAGACAGCATCATCCGCGAACAACAAAAGAATATTGAACGGCTAGAAAAAGCTGTCAAAGAAACGGAAAAGGATAAGAAAAAAGCGACTGTGCCTGCTAAGAAGGAGAAGGATGCAAAAAAAGAAAATCTGTTTAATGAAGATTAAATCATGAGTGTTCAGAAAAAAGAATTTAAAAAAGTTACCACCCATGTTTTGCTTGAAATGAAGCAAAAAGGGGAAAAAATATCCATGCTCACGGCCTACGATTTTTCCATGGCCAAGCTGGTTGATAAAGCCGGAATTGACGTGATACTGGTGGGGGACAGTGCCAGCAATGTAATGGCCGGACATGAAACCACGCTGCCCATCACCCTGGATCAGATGATTTATCACGCCTCGTCGGTGGTGCGCGGAATTGATCGTGCCCTTGTGGTGGTAGATTTGCCTTTTGGCAGCTATCAGGGAAACAGCAAGGAAGCCCTGGCCAGCACCATTCGCATCATGAAGGAGAGCGGGGCTCATGCCGTTAAAATGGAAGGTGGAGAAGAAATTATTGAGAGCATTAAGCGCATTTTAACTGCCGGTGTGCCGGTGATGGGGCATCTTGGCCTTACACCCCAGAGTATTTATAAATTCGGAACCTATGCCGTTAGGGCCACCGAAGATGAGGAGGCCGAAAAACTGATACACGACAGTAAATTACTGGAAGAGGCAGGTTGCTTTGCCCTGGTGCTTGAAAAAATCCCCAGCAAGCTGGCCAAAAGGGTGGCAGAAAACCTCACCATCCCTGTAATTGGTATTGGAGCCGGTCCGAACGTGGACGGGCAGGTGCTGGTGCTGCACGATATGCTGGGAATAAATACTGAGTTTAAACCACGGTTTCTGCGCAAGTATGCCGACTTGCACGGTATCATAACCTCAGCGGTTCAGCATTACGTAGCAGACGTAAAAAAACGGGATTTTCCCAACGAAAAAGAGCAGTATTAAAATTATCCGTTTGCCTTTTTATGGTCTGCCAGAAACTGTGCCAGGCCAATGTCGGTGAGCGGATGCTTGAACAGTCCCATGATAGCACTGAGTGGGCAGGTAACCACATCGGCACCGGCCTGTGCGCTTTTTACAATGTGTAGCGGATTGCGTATGCTGGCTGCCAGAATTTGGGTTTCGTATCCCTGAATGGAATAGATTTCAGCTATTTGCTGTATCAAATCAATGCCGTCCCAGCTGCTGTCATCCAACCGGCCAATAAACGGCGAAAGATAAGTAGCACCGGCTTTGGCAGCCAGTATGGCCTGCCCCGAACTGAATACCAGTGTGCAGTTGGTGCGTATGCCTTTTTTGGTAAAGTGCGAAATGGCTTTAACACCATCCACAATCATGGGAACTTTTACCACTATATTGGGGTGTAGTGCTGCCAGCCGCTCACCTTCCTCTACCATCCCTTTAAAATCGGTTGAAATGACTTCCGCGCTTACATCACCATCTACAATGTTGCAAATGGCTTTGTAGTGATTGAGCACATTGTCATGTCCTGTAATCCCTTCTTTTGCCATAAGCGATGGGTTGGTGGTTACTCCGTCTAGAATGCCGAGTTCATTGGCTTCACGTATCTGATCAAGATTAGCTGTGTCGATGAAAAATTTCATGGTGCTGCAAATTTAAACGGTAAACATGCCCTCAACAGTGTTTACAACCGGAATTTATCACCAACTTTTCACCCGATAGAAAATATGCAGACCGCCAAACACCTGACTAAGTCCGTAATCATAACCTGTGCGGTTGGTACTGTTCAGCCGCATGCCTGCCTCTGCTTTCAAATGAAGAGGCAATTTAACGGGGGTGTAGTGAAAAGAAATTCCAAACTGTGGCATATATCTGCTTTGAGGCCACTGTCTTTCCGGTACAATCCCATTGCTAAAAACTTCATTGCCGCCTTCTTTGAATATACCCTGTAATCCAAACCAGACCGCCGGATTGAAACGGGGCTTATCGTTGAATTTGAGCTCACCAATGGCGTTCACTGTCCACAGCCGCAAGCTGGCTTCATATAGGGTGCTATTGCCGGAGCGGATGTCAGGTCGGTATTTTACTTCACCAAGTCCCATGGATATATTGGCGTTGAACAAATAGGTCAATGAACTCTGTACCGATAAACCGGCAGAATAGGCATTGCTGATTCTGTCTGAAAAATAGCTGCCCAGTTCCTGATTGCCATAATAGCGGTAAAAGTTTGTTTCACTTCTGCCATAAATGCCCACGCTGATGTCTTCCGGAATGGAATGTATTTGTGCCTTTGCGAACAAGGCAAACATACTGCATGACAAAATGACAAGTCTCTTCATAAATTTTCAAAATACTTGCGATACCGAGGTTTGCGTATTGTAAGCATGAACAAGATTGCCGGGTACCAGCAAAGTGTAAAAAAACGATTTTTTCCTGAATAATACACCCTGTCGTATATCATGGTATGGTTATTTTTTTTCACCACCGCATGCACATGCCGCCAGCAGGCAAGTCCTGTGGGCAGAATATGGCCCTCATCCACAAAACACCAAAATTGTTTTTTACTGCAAACCTGTAAGATTTTTCCTGTCCACAACGTGGATGAAAACAGAGACACTACGCGCATCCTCATGCCGGCACCGGCATAAATACCATCAAATTGTTCAATTTTTAATGAAATGCCCGGTGGATTCAGTGTTTCCAGTAATTTTTGGTCAAAACCATCCCTGACTTTTTCAAAGTGACAATTTACCAAGGTCTTCAGGGTAATCTCAATCATTTGTTTATGCCAAATAAAACTTTTTTTAGCTGATTTGGTTTTAATTGTACGGTTTTTGCATAATAAAATTAAACAGAATATGGCAAATTGGGTATCAGTAACACGCACGGCACAATTTAATGCAGCGCACAGGTTGCACGTGACCGGGTGGAGTGACGAGCAGAACCGGGATTTTTTCGGATTGTGCAACAATCCAAACTATCATGGCCATAATTACGAATTGCATGTCACTGTTTCCGGTCCGCTGGATCCTGTTTCAGGATACCTGCTGGATATGAAAACGCTGAGAGACTGGATTGCTGAGGATGTAGAGCATGCTTTCGATCACAAGAACCTAAATCTGGATACCGAAGAATTTAAAAACCTCAATCCCACTGCAGAAAATATGGCAGTTGTGATTTGGGAAAAACTGAAAAAGCGACTTCAGCCGGAAATGAAACTGAAAATAAAATTATTTGAAACACCCCGTAACTTTGTAGAATTTGATGGAACACAATCATAAACATAATCACGACATGCTGGGCGATGACCACGTGGGAACCAATATGGAAACCCCGCTGAGGCCTGATGCATTCCAAATGGATAATGAACTCAAAATAGAACTCATTGCCAAGCATTTTACCGAAATCATGCACATTTTGGGTTTAGACCTTAGCGATGAGAGTCTGAAGGGTACACCCATGCGGGTGGCTAAAATGTTTGTTAACGAGCAGTTCAAGGGCCTGGATCCTGAAAACCGTCCGCATCCCACTTTATTTGAAAATGGTTTCAAATACAAGGAAATGCTGGTGGAAAAGGATATTCACTTTTTCAGCACCTGCGAGCACCATTTTGTGCCAATCATGGGAAGGGCTCATTTGGCGTATGTGAGCAGTGGTAAGGTAATAGGACTGAGCAAGCTTAACCGTATTGTGGACTACTACGCAAAGCGTCCGCAGGTGCAGGAGCGTATGACCGTGCAGATAGCCAACGAACTGATGGAAGTACTGGAAACACCCGATGTGGCTGTGATTATAGATGCCCGCCATCTTTGCGTAGCCAGCCGCGGTATCAAAGATATCAGCAGTGCAACGGTTACCTCCAGCTACCATGGTAAGTTCAATGACCCCCAGGTGCGTGCCGAATTGCTTAAATATATTGAGATGAACGGCTCTGAATAGGGGTTGTTTTTTCTATAGTGTTGTTTG
>JBILTS010000142.1:0-5357 GCA_044371405.1 Bacteroidia bacterium | reverse complement strand
TCAACGTAAGAAAACTGTATAGCCCCTTTGCTGGTTTTGTATCCGGTCAATTTATCAGCATATTCAGCAATGGCATCGGGTCCCGGATAAAAACCAATGTGATTTTTGTAAGCTGCAAAATACACCAGGGGGCCATTCCACCTGTATCCCGGCATATTCCAGAAAATCCCCTCTTCCGCTTCCGGTGCAGTTTTGCGTATAATATCCCTCAATTCATGCAGAATTAATTGTTTTTCTTGGCTTTGCAATGCCAGATACTCATCAACTGCAATGACATTCAATTTCATTATTTCACCTCAAAGAAAAAGGTTCTGCCGGGGGTGTATGGTACTTTAGCCGCATCCAGTTTTGCGTTGAGTGTCTGTATCCGGCTGTGAACCTGCTTTAACTCAGCAACCCATTCTGCAAATGATTTTTTACCATCACGGAATGCATTTACATGGGTGATGGTGGGACCGTTACTGCTAAAAACCATGCCATAAACAGCGGTTTCTATGCGATCATATAATCCGGGGGCGGTTTCAAATTCTTTGGATGCCAGCAATCCGTCTCCATTCAATCTGATATTCAGTTTTTCCAATACAAGTTGCAAATCAGAAATCTCCTTCAAAATAGCAGCATCCATCCCCATGCTAAATATGGCTTTTTTCATTGTTTGCAGCTCTTTGGTTGCATCGTTCATGTACTCGGAAGCGGCTGATATATTTCTGCGTGTTTCAGCGATTTCTTCCACAATTTTTGCTCGCTCTTCTGCAGGATAGCTGTTTAGGGTGGGCTTCACGAGATAATCAACAGCAATGTTTTGCTTATTGCCCATGGGTTTTAATTCGGCATCTTTTACGAGGTAAAGTGATACCTGATAAGTTCCAGGCGCTACAAAAGGACCATAATCGGGCTCTGTGTATGGATCACTCAAATCCCGTGGTCCAGTAGTTAATGGATTGGTGCTGGCAAATCTGAGATCCCATTCTGCCTTTCCCATCCCTTTTTTAGCCGCTGATTTCAACCGTCGTACCTCTCTCCCTTTTTCATCGGTTATTACCAATAAAACAAATGGCTGTTCTTCTCTGGCTTCCATTCTCATTGAATCGGCAGAAGGATACCAGGCATTTTTTGACTTGCTTTCGCTCGCTTGTCTGGTGTCCTTCATGGTTTTGTATTCATCTCTTAGATGATAACGAATGACTGCACCGGCAGCGGGATTGGGAGCATTAAAATAGGAAGCTCCCTTGGATGACTTATCCCTGCCACCCAATGGTGAACGGGGTATGAACATTTTTGCGGGTTTTACCGAAAAAATGTAGGCGTCTTTCGCCAGATTTTCAGGTGTGGCCTCACGCAATGGTGCATAGTTATCTAAAATCACAAAGCCACGTCCGAATGTGGCCAGGGCAATATCCTGCTCTCTTTTCTGAATGGCGATATCCTTAATGGCAATGGGCGACAAACCTGCTGTCCAGGGTGTCCATTTCTTTCCACCATTATTGGAGGCAAAAAAACCGAACTCCGTTCCGAGAAACAAAAGATTTTCATTCACAAAATCTTCAGCAAAGGTTTTCACAGAGCCATTTTGTGGTAGATTGGATGCAATGGAAGTCCATGTTTTTCCTGCATCAGTACTTTTCAGCACATAAGGTTTGAAATCGCCTTGTCTGTGATTGTCGAAGGTAGCATACACCACATTGCGGTTGTGCTGAGAGGGCACAATGCAACTCACCAAGGTCATATCGGGTATTCCGGGAAACTTGCTCAGTTTATTCCAGGATTTTCCCCCGTCTGTGGTAATTTGAATCAAACCATCATCGGTGCCTGCGTAGAGTAAATTTTCATCCTTGGGACTTTCAGCCAACCACATGATATTTCCAAAAATGGATGTACTTTGGTTTTTAGCCACTGCATCCATGCTCCACACCTTACCCATCACAGGCAGTTTGTTGCGATCAATACCACGACTCAAGTCCGGACTGACAACTTGCCAGCTGTTTCCGCGGTCATTACTTCTATAAACTTTATTAGCAGCAAAATATAGACGTGCGGAATTGTGCGCACTGATAATCAGCGGAGCATCCCAGTTCCAGCGCAGGCCGTTTTCACCCAAACCTGAAATAGGTTTGATGTCAATTTGTTCGCCTGTTCTCCGGTCGTATCGGATGAGCCCACCATATTGCCATTGGCTGTATACGATATTCGGGTCTGAAGGATCTACCTGGGTTTTGAAGCCATCTCCACCTACGGTAATAAACCAATCACTGTTGGGAATACCATTTGCGCTGGCATTTGCAGATGGACCGCCCAGTGTGGCGTTGTCCTGTGTTCCGCCATATACATAATAGAATGGTTCAGAATTATCAACGGTTACACGATAGAACTGGGTAATATTCAGGTGGTCTTTATGAATCCAGCTTCGGCCGTCGTCCCAGGTTTCGTAGAGTCCGCCATCGCAGCCCACAATCCAATGTGCAGTATTATCGGGCTGTATCCAGATGGCGTGGTTATCAACGTGTTTCCATTTTTCACCTACACTGGTTACGGTTTTACCTCCGTCCTTGCTCCATTTCAACCATGTATCCATGATAAAAATGCGGTTTGGATCAGAAGGATCTGCCATGATTTCCTGATAGTAATTTCCTGCGGTAGAGAAATCGTTGGTTTTTGCCCAGCTCTCGCCTTTATCGTCACTCACATAAACACCCGATTTACCCGCCTGGGCTTCCACCATGGCATAGATGCGGTTGCTGTTTTTGGCAGCAATGCACAGGGTGATTCTTCCCACATCGCCGCCGGGAAGACCTCCTGACAGTTTTCTCCAGGTTTTACCGCCGTCGGTGCTTTTGTAAAGTGCACTTTCCGGTCCACCACCCAAATAGGTCCATTCATGCCTTCTGCGCTGATGAAACGCGGCGTAAATTATGTCAGGATTAGTTGGATCAAGGTGTATCTCATTGCAACCGGTATTGTCGCTAACGTGATATATATGATTCCAGGTTTTACCCGCGTCTTCTGTTTTATACAGACCACGGTCCCCTCCTTCTTTCCAAAGCGGCCCATAGGCTGCCACATATACCACATTGCTATTTTGGGGATGCACTTTAATCATGCCTATGTGTTCGCTGTTTTTCAAACCCATGTTGGAAAAGGTCTTACCTCCATCCAGACTCCGGTAAATTCCGTTTCCATAGCCAACACTTCGCTGGTTGTTGTTCTCACCGGTCCCAACCCATAAAGTGTTCGAATTTTGGGGATCGAGCGCCAGGCAACCTATGCTTTGTGTGCCGTAGCCATCGAAAATGGGGGAAAAAGTGGTTCCATTATTCTGGGTTTTCCATACACCACCATAGGCCGCAGCCAGGTAATATTCACTGTAATTATTCGGATTTACGGCTATATCTACAATACGGCCGCCGGTGGTTGCAGGACCAATACTGCGAAACTGAAAAGCATTGAGCACATCAGTTGAAATACTATCCTGAGATTTGAGATTACCGAATTGAAAAGCTGCCAATACGATATAAAAATAACATTTCTTCATGGGATTGCGAAAATAACCCAAGTGCATCCGGTTACCAAGAAAATACGGGCGAATTATCGCAATAGCTGTTTTCTAAGACCTGTAACCTGTATAAAACCCAACTCGCTTGACTCAACACTATTTCCGAAGGTGTTTATATTCATTCCATTGGCTGTGTAAAGCAGTTTTTGAGCTTGCTCATTGGCATCCATTCTCCCATCAGGCGTCATGATTAAATTACCTCCATTCTCAAACATGTATTGCGTAAAAATCAATTGTCTGGTTTCCAATGAATACGCCCTCAAACCACCGTCTGTTCCCATTCCAAAGAGAAATCGATTGTTAACCAACTGAAAATCAGCCATGCCAGATTCACCAGTATAAATCAGTGTGAAAGTTTTATTTTTTAGATTGGTTATCAGTGCTTTCCCTCGGGCGTATTCAATTTTCCAGGTACTATCTGCATCATAGCAAACCATGGTTTTATTGAATATTGACTGGTCGGGAAGAAGCCGCCACATCTCATTTTTTTTAGTTGTTTGGGGCTGACCAGTTTTGGATGAAAAGGAATAAAGATTATCGAAACTGCTGAAGCAGCGAATCATCGATCCATTGGCATTGATAGCGGCCGGTTCGAGTTGGATTTTATTACCCGGCAGTAACACTGCATCTTCCCTTATCGTGCCACTTGCATAATCAGAAATTCGTATTCCGCCTCTTTTATCGGATGACAACACCCTGTTACCATCTGGAAATATTATCAAATCAGGCAAAATTTGATTATCGTCTTCTACCGATAAAGACTGATTTAAAATTGGTGATGAAAGGAATTTATTTAATGATCCTTTGCCCGTAGAAAAATCCAGTGTAAGCTCATACAAGGCAGCTTCATGTTTTTTTGCGGGTTCATGCTCAAGTGAAATTAACCATCTGCCGGCACTGTTGCGCAGCGAAGCAATTGCCTTCGGGAATGATTTTCCGGGAAAAAAGCTCATGATTACAGCGTTACCCGAATTGACTTCTACAAAAGCAAACTGTTCATTGCCTTTCGTGAAAGCCATTAATCCATGGGTTAATAGGGTTTCATTGATTCGGTAAACAGGCTGCCATGCGGCAGAAGAATCTCCCTTGATAATAATGGTAAAGGTTTGCTGGGTTTTAAGGTCCGATACACGCCAATATGGCAATTTCATTTCGCGGCTGCCGGTGAGGTAATAAAGTATGGAGTCTGCAGTTCTCTGGAATGGGCTTCTCACATTGAAATTTCTTGCAGCGATGTTCCCTGCTTCCTTTTGCTGCATGCACTGCATTAAGATATGGGTTGGTGCTGCAAATTGTTTGTTGTAACCATAACCACCAGTAATATTCCTCACCAACGAAGATTCATTAGCTGGGTTGAACCTAAGAAGATTGTGCCCATTGCAAACCACCACTTCATTCCCATCAAATGCGGCTTCATTTCCCCACCATTTATATTGCAGGGCTGTATCAGCCGTAAAAATCAGTCGGATGTATGGTTCATCGTTTCCTGTGCCCACATTTCTAGCGTAATCGGTAAACAATAGCCAGTCTCCATTGCTGCTCAATGAAAATGGGCGACCTTCGGTATCAAAATGTTTCACTGTCATGGTCCACCGAACAGTATCCTGATTAAAATCATAAAAACAGAGTTTGGTATTCTGCCGATAATCACTTGCTTCGGTTATGGCTGATTGTGTTAAAAAAAACACCATACTTTGTTTGCTGCTATCCAGGCAAAAAGGAGGAAAAAGTGGATTCCTGCTCCAATTTTTATCTTTATCCAAAGTTCCACTCACAGCATTCCAGTTTCTTTTCTGCACCCCCGATT
>JBILTS010000144.1:0-5055 GCA_044371405.1 Bacteroidia bacterium | reverse complement strand
TTCATTAAGCCTTCAGCGAAATGCACTTGAAATACTGAAAGTACAAAAAGAAGCCGGCCATGCCACGGAATTATCTATTAAACAGTTTGAAGCCCTTGTGTTTAATTCAAAAAGCATAGAAGTGGATTGCCAAAAACAGATTCAGTTGCTAGAGAATGCCATCAATAATCTTTTGGGCAGATATCCCGAGCCAATTAAAAGAAACAGCAATTTCTTCAACCTCGATTCACTGAACATTGCGAGTACAGGTGTACCTGCTGCTCTGTTGCAAAACCGCCCGGATATCAGGGGAGCAGAATTGAATTTGCGCGCCGCGAAGTTGAATGTGAAGGCGGCCAGGGCTGCTTTTTATCCTTCATTCAATATTCTCGGAACTCTGGGTTTTCAGGCCTTCAATACCCAGTTTCTGTTCAATTTTCCCCAGTCTGTGGCCTACAATATCTTGGGTAATTTGACCGGGCCGTTGGTGAACAGAAGTGCCATAAAAGCGCATTTTTACAAGGCAAATGCCGAACAATTGGAGTCGCTTTACCGTTATCAGAAAACGCTGTTAAACGCTTATCTGGAGGTGTCTTCGGGATTGTCTAGTTTCAAGTATTTAAGCGATGTTGAGGATTTGAAAACCCGTGAGGCAGGTGCGCTTGATACATCGGTAAAAATTTCAAACGATCTTTTTCTCAACGGAAAAGCCAATTACCTTGAAGTGTTGATGGCTCAGAAAACTGCCCTGCAATCCAACATTGACCTCATCAGAATCAGAAAGGAAAGGTTCATCACCAATATTCACCTTTATAAATCGCTGGGAGGAGGCTGGCGATAAATATATCAGCGTTTCAAGGATTGATTATTCCACCGTCACACTCTTAGCCAAATTCCTCGGCTGATCCACATTACAGCCGCGCATCACGGCGATGTGGTAGCTAAGGAGCTGCAAGGGAATGGTGTTGATGAGCGGGCTCAGGCACTCTTCCGTTTCGGGCACCTCTATTACGTGGTCTGCCAGGTCGTTTAAGCCCTTATTGCCCTCAGAAACAATCGCGATGATTTTGCCTTTGCGTGCTTTCACTTCCTGTATGTTGCTCACCACTTTTTCATAGTGTGCGCTGTTGGTGGCAATCACCACCACGGGCATGTTTTCATCAATCAGGGCAATGGGGCCGTGCTTCATTTCGGCGGCAGGGTAACCTTCTGCGTGGATATAGCTGATTTCTTTGAGTTTCAAGGCCCCTTCCAAAGCTACGGGGAAGTTGTATCCACGGCCCAGGTACAGGAAGTTATGTGAGTCTTTGTACATTTCACTCAGTTTCACAATTTCATCATCCAGCTTGAGAGCCTTTTCCACCTTGGCAGGAATACTTTCCAGTTCATACATAAGCGCCCTGAGTTGCTCGCCGGTGAGGGCGCCGCGTAGCTTGCCCATGGCCATGGCTATCAGTGCCAGCACGGTTACCTGTGCGGTAAATGCCTTGGTACTGGCTACCCCAATTTCGGGTCCGGCGTGGGTATAGGCACCGGCGTGGCTTAGGCGTGGAATGCTGCTGCCTACCACGTTGCAAACGCCAAACACAGTAGCTCCTTTATTTTTGGCCAGTTCCATGGCGGCCAGGGTATCGGCTGTTTCGCCACTTTGGGAAATGGCCAGTATCAGGTCATCGCCATAAATAACCGGATTGCGGTAGCGGAATTCGCTGGCGTACTCCACTTCCACAGGTATACGGGCAAACTCTTCAAATAAATATTCGGCTACCAAACCGGCGTGCCAGCTGGTGCCGCAGCCAATGAGAATGAGGCGGTTGATGTTTTTCAGTTTTTCCTCATAATCGCGGATGCTGCGCATGATAATTTCAGCGCTCATGGGGTCTATGCGGCCCCTGAAGCTATCCAAGATGCTCTTGGGTTGTTCGTATATCTCCTTGAGCATGAAATGCGGATAGCCGCCTTTTTCCAGCTGCTCGAGGTTCATCTCCAGCTCGTGGATGTAGGGTGTCTGAATTTCGTTATCGATGGTTTTGATGGTCAGTTCATCATTTTCCACGATGGCAATTTCACCGTCGTTCATGTAGATAACCTGCCTGGTATATTCCACTATGGGTGTAGCGTCGGAGGCCATGAAAAATTCACCGCGTTCCTTGCCTATGCCCACCACCAGCGGACTTCCCTTGCGCGCTGCGATGAGGTGTTCTGGGTGGTTTTTGCTGAGGATGACAATCGCGTAGGCGCCCACTACCTGTTTCAGTGCTACACGCACGGCTTCGTGCAGGTTCAGGCCGGCGTTCACCATGATGTCTTCAATCAGGTGGATGAGTACTTCGGTATCGGTATCGCTGCTGAAGGTGTGGCCGCGGCGGATGAGGCCTTCCTTAATGGTGGCGTAGTTTTCGATGATGCCGTTGTGAATTACGGCGAGGTCTCCGCTTTGGCTCAGATGGGGGTGTGCGTTCACATCATTGGGAACACCGTGGGTGGCCCAGCGGGTGTGCCCCATGCCTATGCTGCCTTGGGTGTATTCTCCTGCTGCTGCCTTTTCAAGGTCTGCCACCTTGCCTTTTTGTTTATAAACACGCAAATCGCCGTTAAGCAGGGCAACGCCGGCACTGTCATAACCGCGGTATTCAAGGCGTTTCAGCCCTTTGATGATGATGGGGTAGGCCTCGCGATGGCCGATGTAAGCAACAATTCCGCACATAAGAGAGATGCAAAGTTATACAAGGTATACCACAAATGGGTCACCGGCCCCCAAGGTGTATAGGAATAAATACAGGTTGTTTTTTTTGTTCGACCCCTCCGGGGTCGTGTGGCTTCTTGCATCGCCCCCCGGCGCTGTCGCACCGGGTTAATGATATTTGACCCCTCCGGGGTCGATATGCGGAAAATGATGGGCTGCCAATTCATAGGCACGGGTTCATAGCCACGGGTTTAAACCCGTGGCTATGAACCCGTGCCTATGTGGAACCACCCATAAAAAAACCCGGACAAGCCGGGTTTTTTATTATCAATAAACGATTTTATTTCAATTTAAAGGCCTTTTTCACCGCATCCACAGTGTTAAGCTCTTCCCAGGGGAATAACTTCACCTTTACGGTTTTTTCGTTGTCCTTGCCTTTGTTGTAGGTTTTAGTAACAACCGCCGTTTTACGTCCCATGTGGCCGTAAGCAGCCGTCTCCAAATAAATGGGGGTGCGCAGGTTGAAACGGGTTTCGATGTTGTAGGGGCGCAGACTGAATTCCTTCATTTTAAGGATGGTGTCGGCGATTTGCCCGTCGGTCATTTTAACCTTGGCAGTACCGTAAGTATCCACAAACAAACCCACTGGATCGGCTACACCGATGGCGTAGGAAACCTGCACCAGGATTTGATCACAAACACCGGCTGCCACGAGGTTTTTGGCGATGTGTCGGGTTGCATATGCCGCAGAACGGTCAACCTTGCTGGGATCTTTTCCGCTAAAAGCACCACCACCGTGGGCGCCTTTGCCTCCGTAGGTGTCCACAATAATTTTACGTCCGGTGAGGCCGGTATCGCCGTGAGGACCACCGATTACAAATTTGCCGGTAGGGTTAACGTGGTATTTAATGTCTTTGCCAAACAGAGACTGCACACGCTTGGGAAGGCGCTTCAACACGCGGGGAACCAAAATGGTGCGTACGTCATTGTCAATGGCCTTCAGCATTTCATCATCGGCTTTTTTTACGTCGGCAGCTTTGGCAGACTTGGGTTTAACCCAATCGTCATGCTGGGTAGAAAGCACGATGGTATCGATGCGCAGGGGCTTGTGATCATCGCTGTATTCAATGGTCACCTGGCTTTTGGCATCTGGGCGCAGGTATTTCATTTTTTTGCCTTCACGACGCAATTCAGCCAGTTCTTCCAGCAATAAATGAGCGATGTGAATAGCCAAAGGCATGTATTCATCCGTTTCCTTGCAGGCAAAGCCGAACATCATGCCCTGATCGCCGGCACCCTGATCCTGCTTGCTCTTGCGGTCCACACCCTGATTGATATCGGGGCTTTGTTCGTGAATGGCACTGAGGATACCGCAGCTATTGGCATCGAACATGTACTCGCTTTTGGTGTAACCAATTTTGGCAATGGCTTCGCGGGCAATATGTTGCACATCCAGCACGGCTTTGGATTTAACCTCACCGGCCAGCACCACCTGGCCTGTGGTTACCAGGGTTTCGCAGGCCACTTTGCTGTCGGCGTCATAAGCCAAAAAGTTATCAATGAGTGCGTCTGAAATCTGATCGGCAACCTTATCGGGATGTCCTTCTGAAACAGATTCTGAGGTAAAAAAATACGGCATGTTGATTTTTTAAAAGGTGCCGCAAATATACGAACATCGTTTTATTCCTTGTCAGGGTTTTTGGGCATTGTGAAATCTGCCCATAGCAGCTTGTGGTCGCCGGGTATTTCGGCAGAACTCTGATAGTTTTTGAAAGTAATTTCCGGTGATGAGAGTATATAGTCTATCCGAAAACTTGGGAATGGCCCAAGGTAGGTGCGTTCCAGCCCGCTGCCGGCTTCACGAAAAGCATCTTTTAAGTCAGCGGCAACAGTGTGGTATGCATAGCTGAGGGGAACATCGTTGAAATCGCCGCAAACCAGCACATTTTTTACATTACTTAATTTAATGTGTCCGGCCACTGCATCGGCTTGTTCAGCACGTTTCCCGTAGGCATCGCGCATGCGTCGCAGCAGCCCTTTGCCTTGTTGTAGGTTTGTTCCTTCTTCCATATCGGCACCGTTCACAAAATCATAATCTGTTTTGCGAAACCGGATGGATTGCAGATGCACATTATATACCCGGATTACCTGTTCTTCCACCTGCAAATCAGCATAGGCCGCCATGTTGCCGGTGGTGCCCGGGAAATCCACACGGCCATTGCCCAGGATTGGGTATTTGCTCAGGATCAGCATGCCGTAATTGTGCTCAGGCACCAGCCGGAATAGTTGCATGTATTTGTACCCCGTTTTTTCTTTGAGCTGAGCCGCCATTTTATCAATGTTTCGGCGAGCGTAAACTTCCTGCAGGCAAACAATATCTGCATTTTTCG
>JBILTS010000141.1:0-5458 GCA_044371405.1 Bacteroidia bacterium | reverse complement strand
GTAAACAGGAGTTACGGGTTTCCCATCGCGCTCAGCATGCATTTGTGCTACGGCTTTTTGTCCGGTGCCGGTAACACTTTGATAGGTGCTCACCACAACGCGTTTGATGCCGTAACGGTTATGCAGGGGTTTCAGTGCTACCAGCATTTGTATTGTGCTGCAATTGGGGTTTGCGATGATATGGCTTTCAGCGGTTAGCGCGTGCGGGTTAACTTCCGGAACGAGTAGGGGAATATCTTTTTCCATTCTCCAAGCACTGCTGTTATCTACCACATAGGTGCCTTTGGCTGCGAACATAGGGGCGAAAGCTTTACTGACAGATCCTCCGGCGCTGAATAGTGCTAACTGTGGTGCTGCATCGATGGCATCCTGCATGGATATGACTTTCCAGGTTTTGTCATTAAACGAAATCTCTTTGCCTATACTATTTTCAGAGGCAACAGGAAGGAGTTCGGATACTGGGAAATTTCTTTCGGCAAGTACCTGAAGCATTTTAGATCCGACGAGGCCGGTGACCCCTACAACAGCAACTTTCACAGTTTATTTAACCTCCTCAGCCTCAATGATAACTTTGGGTTCTTCTACCGGTTGGTCTTTGTTAGGGGCCGGCATATTGGTTTTAACAGCCGAGTCAGGTTTGTTTACGTTCTCTTTTTCCAGTTTTTCAAAATCTGATTCCTGACGAGCACTGTCTGTGCTGTCTTGTACTTGTTTTTCTTCTTCACTGTAAGCACCTTCTCCTGAGCAGGAGGCACTGAAAATGAGGGTAGCAATGCAGAATAAAAGGGAAATATGTTTCATACTCGCAAAATTAAAGAATTTCCAAGGCTTCGAAAAAATCATTCCAGTCGCTGAAATCTTTGATACCTGTGGAAATGGAGTTAAAGCAATCAATACTGATTCCCCAGGGTTCTATTTTGGTAATAGATTCAGCCATTTCAGCCGATGGTTTAACCCTTGAAAAGTAATGGTTGCGGTTTAGTAATGATTCACCGTGGGATAGCCAGTCACCGGTATTTTCCGTATTCACAATCCAAATTAAATCAGTTGCTGCAATGGCATCTTTCAGCGCTGCAAACCGTTTTTCTGAAACTTCAATGCCATTTACGGGCAGGGTATTCAACAGGGCATTAATTTTGTCAATTTCTACATTATCGGAAATCTCCAGAATTACAGCAGGACCTGCACACCAGCCGATTATTTCTTGTATGCCTGAGGCCGGTAATTCGTCTTCGGTTCCTATACTAAAGCCAATAAAATCGGCCATCACAGCGGCAGCGTACCTTGCATCGGCCAGGTCGCGGATGTTGTTAAATTTTAGTTTCATTGGAGAAAACTGCCGTGCAGGAACGGTAGCGGATTATACCAGCATTTTAACCGGCTCTTCCAGGTATTCCTTAAAGGTATTCAGGAATGCCGCACCAATGGCACCATCTACCACGCGGTGGTCGCAGCTCAGGGTTACCTTCATGGTTTTTACGGGTTTGATTTCCCCGTTTACCACGCCCACGGTGTCTTTTACCGCGCCCACCGCCATGATACATGCATCGGGTGGGTTAATGATAGCGGTAAATTCTTCAATGCCAAACATTCCCAGGTTGCTGATGGTGAAGGTATTTCCGGCCCAGTCCTGGGGTTGTAGTTTCTTTTCTTTGGCGCGTTTGCCGAAGTCTTTTACTTCGGCGCTTATCTGGCTAAGGCCTTTCTGATCGGCAAAGCGAACTACAGGCACGAGCAGGCCTTCTTCTACTGCCATGGCCACACCAATATGAATATGGTGGTTGTAGCGGATTTTGGTACCCAGCCAGCTGCTGTTTACTTTCGGGTTTTTGCGCAACGCGGCGGCAGCAGCCTTGATTACCAGGTCGTTCATGCTGATTTTTACCTCGCTCACGGCATTCATTTGTTCGCGGGCAGCCACCGCCTTGTCCATGTTGATTTCCATGGTGAGGTAGAAGTGGGGTGCAGTAAACTTGCTTTCGCTGAGGCGGGCTGCAATGGTTTTACGCATCTGGCTCACGGGTACCTCTTCGAAGCTTTCGGTGCCTGAAACGTAAGATATGGCGGTGGATGTAGTCGCGGGCGCTGCAATTGAGGGAACAAAAGTTTCTACATCGCGGCGCACGATGCGGCCGTTTTCGCCACTGCCCTGAATCTGATTAAGGTCAATGCCTTTTTCTTCGGCCAGCTTTTTGGCCAGGGGAGAAGCTTTCAGGCGGTCATCGCTGTTTGTAACATGAACAGGAGCAGCGGGCGCCGGGGCTTGTGCAACAGGAGCGGCAGTTTCTGCAACCGTTACTGCGGGTGTTTCCGCAGCGGGAGCAGGTGCTGCAGGAGCACCACCTAGCAGTGACTGATAATCTTCACCGGCGGCACCTACAACGGCAATTACACCATCAACAGGTACGGTGCTGCCTTCATCTACCAGATACAAAATGCTGCCTTTGGCATACACTTCCATATCCATGGTGGCTTTATCGGTTTCCACTTCGGCAAGTACATCTCCGCTTTTCACGGAATCACCTACCTTGTAGTTCCACTTTACAATGACACCTTCGGTCATTGTATCGCTCATTTTGGGCAATTTAACTGCTTCGGCCATAACGGAGCGCAAAGATATGAAAATTAAAGATTGATTAACCCAAGGAATGATTGTGGTGTGTAAGGTTTTTTGCTAAAACGGTAAGGATTGTTTCTATGGGTTGTTTTCCATAGCGGATGTGATTGAAATGTTGACAGCAATACTTTTGTCTGAACTACATTCGCATCATGGCTGCACAATTCCCCTACGAGTCTTTTCTGGATTATGTAATGAAAAATGGTACAACCAAAACCGACCGCACCGGAACAGGTACGGTGAGTGTGTTTGGAGGACAATTACGTTTCAACCTGCAGGAAGGTTTTCCGCTCATTACCACAAAAAAGGTGCATTTAAAAAGCATCGTATATGAATTACTTTGGTTTTTGAAGGGAGAAACGAACATTGCCTATCTGAAGGAGCACGGAGTGAGCATCTGGGATGAATGGGCTGATGCAAATGGTGAACTTGGACCTGTATATGGCAAGCAGTGGAGAAGCTGGGAAACAAAAGACGGGCGTGTTATAGATCAGATTTCGGATGCCATAAACCTCATTAAGAACAACCCAGACAGCCGCCGTATACTGGTGAATGCCTGGAATGTGGGTGAAATAGACAAAATGGCCCTGATGCCCTGCCATACGATGTTTCAGCTTTATGTAGCAGACGGCAAATTGAGCTGTCAGTTGTATCAGCGAAGTGCGGATTTGTTTTTGGGTGTTCCGTTCAATATTGCCAGCTATGCTTTGCTAACGATGATGATGGCGCAGGTGTGTGGGCTGCAGTGCGGCGATTTTGTGCATACTTTTGGTGATGCACACATCTACAGCAACCATTTTGAGCAGGTGAAAGAGCAGCTGAGCCGAGTGCCCAGGTCTTATCCGACAATGAGGTTAAACCCTGATGTAAAGGATTTATTTGCTTTTGATTACAGTGATTTTACGCTGGAAAATTATGATCCATGGCCCGCGATCAAGGCGCCGGTGGCTGTGTGAGTATTATGTAGTTGCTTTTTCCGCTCAGAGAGACACAGAGTTTCGCGGAGTTGCACAGAGGGGCGCTGAGTTTAGCGGAGTTCTTTATTGGGGTGGAGAGGGGAATTAGTGCATTGATTTTTGGGACACAGAGTTGCGCAGAGGTTCGCTGAGTTTAGCGGAGTTCTTTATTGGGGTGGAGAGGGGAATTAGTGCATTGATTTTTGGGACACAGAGTTGCGCAGAGGTTCGCTGAGTTTAGCAGAGTGATTTGTTAGGGTGGTGATGTAGGTTTAGTAAATTGATTTTTGTGACGCAGAGTTTCGTGGAGTTGTACAGAGGGGTGCGGATTTGAACTTGGTTATTTAAATTTATTTATTAGAATATTGTGCATGAAAAAATTTTAATTTATATTGAGACGAAAGTTTTGTTAAAATTATTATCAATTATTATGGGAATTCATTTAAAAGAAGATTTTGGTTTATCGGGTGCTGTATTGGGAGCTGCTATTAAGGTACATAGTTTTTTGGGTCCCGGGATGTTGGAAAGTGCTTACAGAAAATGTTTGGCGCATCAATTAATGTTGGATGGTTTTGAGGTGAAGGTGGAAAAGCCGGTGCCGATTGTTTATGAGGGGTTGAATGTTGAAGCGGGATATCGGATAGATTTACTTGTCGAAAATAAACTTGTTGTAGAGCTAAAGGCCACAGATACTTTTTTGCCTGTTCACACAGCGCAGGTGCTGACGTATTTAAAATTTGGCAGGTATGAAAATGGGTTGTTAATTAATTTCAATGTTGAGTCACTCAAATTTGGAATTAAAAGACTTATTAACAGAGATTTTAATAACGAAACTGAAACATGTTAGTTATGTGCAAAGAATTGCCTGTTTTTTATTTGATTTAGGGTTTTGCGCCACCCCTACGGGGTCGATGGGTTTTGTTGTTAGCCAACGCGTTGCTGCCCCTTTGGATTAGTGGTATGCGCCCGCTCCGTGGTTGGGCTATTTTGTTACCTAACAAAAACAAAAAGCCCGTACCCCAATATTTTTCAAGTGTTTGTAAATCTCACTATGGTTATCAATAGATGACAGGGTTGAGATAAGAACATCCCCTGCCGAAAAAGGATAATCTCGGTAGTAAACGATGGTTTTTCCTTCAATTACATTGCCTGCAATGTGGACTTTGTGTGCCAGCCAGTGTACATCAAAGCCATCGGCTTCCGCCATTTTCTTGAGCAGTTTGCCCTTGTCCAGTGTGCCGAGTATTGTTACCTGTGCTTCACCTTGTAAAAACAACATTTTCCAGTAATTCCATTTCATTTGCATGAAAGCGGCCGCACCGTAGTTTTCGCTGTTAACTGAATAACGGTTATCATGTTGACGCCATTGATGGCAAATGCCCGAAGCAGATTTCACAGAAAAACCATTTACAAACAACCGGAAAGCCATGTTATAATCTTCGGGATATACAACATTGTCGAAGCAGCCGGCTTCTCTTAATTCATTGGTTCTCATCATCCAGCATGGGCTGGGTATCACGCATTCCCGCCAGATGTGCTGCCAGTGGTCATTCTTATCGCAGCGTTCGTTCAGCCAGTTTTCATAAAAGCGGGTTCCTGTTCCGCAGTTTTCTTCAGGAAAAAACTCCACCCTGCCTGTGGCAATGGTTTTGGGCGGGGCCGATTCAAGTGCACACACCAAATTTTCCAGTTTATCATTCGGCATAATATCGTCGGCGTCCATGCGGGTAACATAAACACCCTTAGCAGCCGATAGCACGGCCTGGTTCGCAGCAATCAGCCCTTGGCCATCTGACGGAACCATGCGAAAACGCCCATCCGAAGCCACGTATGCTTCTAGAATGGCTGCAGAGCCATCGCTGCTACCGTCGTCCAGCATGCAGCA
>JBILTS010000198.1:0-2726 GCA_044371405.1 Bacteroidia bacterium | reverse complement strand
TAGGAAAAAAATGCTGCCAAAATGGGAAAAACCCTGAAGGTGCTTTTTGATAGACTCGAGGGCGACCATTTTGTGGGCAGAACAGAAGCAGATTCGCCCGAGGTTGATAATGAGGTTTGGGTTCCTGCCAGTAGTAATTATGTAAGAATGGGTGATTTTGCCAATGTTAAAATAACCGGGTATGGGCCCTATGATCTTCATGGTGAAATTGTATCCGCATGAAGTTAATTTGTCATAGTGAAGTGCCCCGCGGGTACTACAGCAAACTGGCTGCTGACTTTCATCAAAAGAACCCTGAGCTTTACAAAATATATCCCGTTTCGGAGGATAACCTCACTGATATTCAGCAACAGTTATCTTCATTTACCGTTGAAAAAAGGGAATTGCTGGCCAATACGCTGCATGAACAATATAGAGGAATAGAAATTCATGATGCTGTAAAAACTAATATTGAAAAGCTAAAACAGCCTAACACTTTTACAGTTACAACGGGTCAACAATTACACATCTTCCTTGGCCCTGTATTCTTTATTTATAAAATCACCTCTGTTATAAGACAGGCACGAAGACTGCAACAAGAACATCCGGAAAATAATTATGTACCTGTGTTTTGGATGGCTTCCGAAGACCATGATTTAGATGAAATTAATGAAGTCAGTGTATTTGGGAAAAAATACACATGGCAGGCAGAAAAAGGTGAACCGGTAGGCAGACTTTCAACGTTAGGTCTAGAAAACCTGTGTAATGAATGGCTGGCTATGGCTGAAAAAGAAAGCCTGCCTGATGATTTATCTGCCGTTTTTTATGCCTTCAAGACAGCATATTCTAAATGCAGTTCGCTGTCTGATGCTACGCGTTTCATCATAAATTATTTATTTGAGCAATATGGTCTCATCGTTATCGATGCCGATTCAAAAGAACTTAAATCTGCATTGACCGAGGTAGCGATAAATGACATTGAATCAGAGGGGATCTTCAATGCGCTGCATATATCTTCGGCTGAACTGAAAAAACTGGGGTATGGTAATCAGGTAAATCCACGTCGCACCCATTTTTTTATGATAAAAAATGGACTCAGGCAAAGAATTGATAGGGTCGAAGGGGGATTTAACCTACACCCCTCAAATGAGTATGTTTCAGAGGAAAGCATGCATCAACTAATTATAAATTCTCCCGAAGTTTTTAGTCCCAATGCACTCTTAAGGCCAATATTTCAACAGCAGATTCTGCCCAATGTGGCCTATGTGTGTGGTCCCTCTGAACTTCATTACTGGCATCAACTATACCCTGTTTTTCAAAGGGAGCATATTGCTGCACCTATTTTGTTGCTGAGAGATTCATACATATTGCTGGATGCCAAAACACAGCAATTTTTGAACGTGTCTGGAATTGATTATGAATTTATATGGCTTGGATACGAAGCTGCAGCAAAAGAACTTGAAAATGTTTTACTTGGTAAGCAAAATTTAAATAAGGATATTACGATTTTAATCAATCATACCGAAAAAATATTTGAGTCTTTACACAATTTAAAATATAAAAATATAAAGGAACTTAGGGAGATTAATTCAGCCTGGATTAAGGAACTAAATAAAGCTAATAAACTACTATCGAGTGATTTGAGGTCACAGCCGGCGTATGAACCATTGTTTAATAAATTAAGGAAATTAACCAATGCAGATTTCAATACTGCTGCCCCTCAGGAGCGGGTTGTATCATGGATTGAATTTATCCTAAAATATAAAATAAATCCAATAAAAATACTGATTGAAAACACCAATCGGGCAATGGTTTTCGGTAGTTTAAGTGTCTAGAATATAGTTCAGTTGTTTATCTGCTGTTAAAAATCATGTTTTTTTATTGGATATGTGAATATGAACTATTAATTTCGCAACATCAACAATTGTAACTGATGCAATTTAATTTTAAAAAGGGTATTGCTGCAGGATTTGTCCTGGGCGCATTTGCTTTCGCTATCGCACAGCCATATTTCAAACAAAAACCTGGAGCCAATTATCACGAAGCAGCCAAGGAAAAATGGCCGGAAGGAAAAGCTGAAAAAAAGAAAGATTCAGGACAGTATTCTGTTACATCCTATTTCGTCGACAGAAGAGCCAAGCAGTGGTCTGTAGGTCTGGGAGCTGGTTCAACCCAGTTTTTTGGAGATGCTGACAAGGTACAGCCGGGCTGGCATGCCAAAGCGTTTGCCAAATACAGCATATCTCAGACATTTGGTCTGCGTGCAGAATACAATATAGGCGTACTTCGTGGTGCAAGAGATTTTCAATTTCCCACACTGTACAAAGATTATTTCCGTTTCAGAAGTAATTTTCAGGACTACAATGTGCAAATGGTATTTACGCTGGGCAACATTAGCTTTCTCCGCCCTCTGCGTAAAACGCAGCTAAACCTTTTCATTGGTGCAGGTTGGGGCTCATACCGCTCGGTAGCAAGGTTCAATGATCAGCGTCTATATATAGGTGGTGATTATTACTTGAATCACTATTTTGGCCAGGGAACACCAAACCCAAATATAGGCAGGGATGTGGAAGACCGTTGGGAAGGAAGACACTGGAATGTGCCTTTTGGATTTGGTCTAAAACACAATCTTGGTAAAAACTTTGACATAGGACTCGATTACCGTCAGACTTACTCAAGAACAGACAATATTGACGTTTATAATACTGCTATCTGGCAAAACCGCTGGTTTGATCAATACAGCACAC
>JBILTS010000124.1:0-6488 GCA_044371405.1 Bacteroidia bacterium | reverse complement strand
ACTGTTTATGGTGCGTGGAAGTTTGGTAGCAAAAGCAATCAGCATTATGACTGGTTGAGCCCAATTGAGAGCATCTATGAGAAAGTGAATAAACTTGATCGCCGCGTAGATACCCTCTACACAGACACTGATGGTGATGGTGTTAGCGATTTCTTTGACGTAGACGACAGTACAGAGCAAGGTGTAAACGTATATGGTAATGGCACCGCGGTTGATTCTGACGGCGATGGCATAGCAGATTACAAAGACAAAGAACCTTTCTCGGAAAAAGGTGTTGAAGTTGACGCCGAAGGAAGAATGATCGATTCAGACGGTGACAACATTCCCAATGTTCGTGATCTGGAACCTAACAGCCCAATTGGAGCCATGGTTGATGCCCGTGGTCGCAGCATAGTTAACAATTGTTGCAACTGTGAAGATATGACTTTCCCGTCTCTGTATTTTGAAAACAACAAATGTCAGATCAGGCCTGAATTTCAGGTTGTGATGATGATGATTGCTGATAAAATGAAGCAGTGTCCTGACAAAAAGCTTGTTATTTGTGGATCTACCGGCGAAAAAGAGAAGATGTACGCAGGTAAGAAAAGCGATGTTGTAGGTTCTTGCAGAACAGAGGCCATTATCCAAGCCCTTGTAAGTCAGTTTGGTATAACCCGTGACCGTATTGTGGTAGATGCTGCCTGCAAATCTGAAGACAAGAATAAAATGGAATTCAAGTTTGGCGGATCAAGGCCTGCTGCTCCCAAGCCAGCACCGGTTCCTGTATTGCCACCAACACCCAGATCCAGTCGCTAACTGATTTGAAAATATATAAAAAAAACGGGCTAAAAAGCCCGTTTTTTTATGGTTAACTTTTAAATGACTCTATAAAAATATCAGATTCAGTCGTAGGGTTCAAAATCTTGGCATTCGTTTGATTTTTAAACCAGGTAATCTGTCTTTTAGCATAATTGCGGGTATGCTGCTTTATCTTGTCTACCGCAAATTCCAAGGTTGTTTTTCCATCAAGGAAATCAAATAATTCAGTGTAACCCACTGTTTTTAAGACCGGTAAATGTTTGAAAGGGACCAGCCGTTCTACTTCTGCTAGCAAGCCATGTTGTATCATACTTTCAACCCTTGAATCAATGTTTTTGTAAAGCAAAGTTCGGTCTGGTATTAGGCAGAAAATTTGATATGGATAATTAATGGGAGGCGTTTTTGGGGCCATTATGGCTTTTAATGAGCGGTTATCTCCACCCAGTAATATCTCTGCAGTGCGCTTTAACCTCGCGGTATTTTTAGAATCCACCATTGTCAACGCCTCTGCATCTAGTTTGCTTATTAAATTGATGAGCCCTGCTAATTGGTCTTCCCTCCAAACAGACTCAACATATTCACGTATTTCTGAACTGTTTTCCGGAAGAACACTAAATCCTTCCAGCACTGCTTTCAGATATAGTCCGGTACCACCGCACAAAACAACATTTTTTTGCAGCTTCAGTATCTCTTCAATTTTATTTCGGGCTTCCTCAGCAAAAGTAGCCGAGCTAAATGGATCGTGAATACTTCTGTTGGCAATAAAATGGTGTGTTACCGCAGCTAGCTGATCAGCTGAAGGCCGGGCTACGCCGATATTTAATTCAATGTAGCATTGCCGACTATCAAAACTGATAATTTCGGCATTAATTTTTTGAGCAATTCGAATTGATAAATCAGTTTTCCCGGAGGCGGTTGGCCCTGCGATAACTGTGATTAGTGGCTTCATCGGAATGTTCCGATACTAGCTTTCATTGACTTCAGAGAATCCATCCATTCCAAAATCCTCATCTGTGCCATCACTGAATTCATCCAATCCCAAATCATCTTCATCATCCTCATCGGCTTCATCAAGCAATTCTTCTTCGGCACCTTCCATGATGTTTTTTCCGGCTTTGGCTGCCAGTATTTTGGCTGCCAAGGCATCAAATTCATTGTCATCAAGCATTTTAAATCGGCTGTCTTCCCTTTGTCTGGGTGATTTTCCCTCACTTCTAAAAACCAACGGATACTCTTTATTGGGGGCATCATCCGTTATCATTTGGAGTTCGCAGTTAATTGTCCACATTGCCAGAAAGTCTGTGATATAAATGAAACGCTGGTGGGGATCATTAATAAAATCCCTAAGACGCGCATCTTTCATCAGCGATTTTGGTTCCGGATTATCTGAATCGCTCATTCCCATATCGTCCAGGCATATCTCAAATAATTTGCGCCACTTGTCATCGCTGATATAAAAAGAAGTAGGTTCTTTTTTATCGAAGCCGATAGAGTCCTGGATAATATTGTGAAAATCAAGGAAAGTGTGCGAAGGTTTTATATCAATCCACCTGACAACATCTTCCAGATCTTCAAACCAAACCTTAAAACGATAAATCATGTTGTTGCAAAGTTAAATGATGCCATTCAAATTCCGTATTTTCGCGGTATAGGATGAGGGTTTTATTTTGTTTTTTGCTGGGATTGGTTTATGTGCAGTGGCTGGGTGCTCAAACCGGTGATGTGCGGGGGTTTGTTTATAATGCCGAATCGGGAGAAAGAATTTCCAACGCAATTGTTAAATCACGCAATGATGGAAGGACCGTGTTGACAGATGCCGATGGGTTTTATTCATTAACCAAATTACCGGCGGGCAAGCATTATCTATGGATTTGGGCTGCCGGGTATGACACATCCTTTCAAGAAATAACTGTTTATAATTCGGCCAATACCAAAGCAGACCATTATCTGGTTAAATCCACAAATCTGGATGAGGTGAGGATTTCTGTTGCCAGAAAAAGAGATGCCGGTATTACCGGAACCCCGATAGAAGCGAAGCAGATTTATAAAATTCCAACGGTAGGTGCAGAAGCAGATATAATTCAGTACCTGCAAATTATGCCAGGTGTAGTTTTCACGGGTGATCAAGGCGGACAATTGTATATCCGCGGTGGTTCTCCCATCATGAATAAGGTTATGCTGGATGGAATGACCATTTACAACCCTTTTCATTCCATTGGTTTATTTTCTGTGTTTGAAACGGATTTGATTAAAAGTGCCGACGTACATACGGCAGGATTTGGCGCACAGTATGGCGGTAGAATCAGTGCAGTTGTGGATGTGCGAACTAGAGATGGCAACAAGCAGAAGTTTAGTGCCAAGGCCGGCATTACAAGTTTTACGGGAAAAATGCTTCTGGAAGGCCCAATTAAGAAATTTAGCAAAGGCAATAGCAACAGCTCATTTGTGCTTTCCTACAGAAACTCATTTTTAAGACAGTCTTCCCGTGTATTTTATAACTATGCCAATCCTGACAAGCTGCCCTATAATTTCGGCGATTTATTCGGTAAATTCAGTCTGAACGGGGCGGGGGGCGGCTATGCTAATTTGTATGGTTTTCGCTTTACTGATAGGGTTGATTTTCCCAATACCACCCGTTATAACTGGGCTTCCAGCGGATTTGGCGGAAAATATCTTGTAGTTCCAGATCAATCAAAAACCCGATTGGATGGCTATTTTCTTTACAGTAATTATCAAATCAATCAGATTGAGAAGGACGGTTTGCCCCGCAGAAGTGGCATTGGTGGCTTCAATATCGGTATGAATTTCTCATACAACTTTAAAAAGGATCAGTTTAAATGGGGATTGGAAATGAATAGTTTTCAGACCGATTTTGTGCTCTACAATAGCAATAGCCGTTTGATTCAGCAAAAAGAATCAACCGCTGAAATCAATACATTCGCCAATTATAAATACGTACGTAAGAAGTTTATTGCTGAGACCGGCTTGCGATGGCAGCATTACGCATCCCTTGGCAATGGCAGTCTGGAACCCCGTATTCAGGCCAAATACAGTCCTTATCCCTGGTTGTCTATAAAAGCGGCAGTTGGTAAATACAGCCAAAACCTGCTTTCGGCTATCAGCGACAGGGATGTGGTTAACCTGTTTTATGGTTTTCTCAGCGGTCCGGAGAATCTTCCTTCCACATTCAACGGAAAGCCGGTTTTGGATCGTCTTCAAAGAGCCAGGCATGCGGTTGCAGGTATGGAATATCAGATTACCAAACGAATAAGTGTCAATACTGAGGCGTTTTTTAAGCGGTTCGATCAGATTACCAATATCAACAGGGATAAATTGTTTAATGATGATTTGTTTAACCAAAACAAACCTGAGCGATTGAGACAGGATTTCATCATTGAAACCGGCGATGCATACGGGGCAGATGCAACCTTTAAGTATGAGGACAAGCGTTGGTATGTGTGGGCTGTTTACAGTCTCACCTACGTAAATCGTTTTGACGGTGTTATTACCTATCAGCCCATATTTGACAGAAGGCATAATGCCAATATTCTTGTGAATTATACCCTTCCCGGCAAGGCCAAATCTACGGAAGTGAGTCTGCGCTGGAATTTTGGTTCCGGATTTCCTTTTACACAAACGCAGGGATATTATGAGAAGTTTAATTTCGGTCAGGGAATTAGCACAGATTATACTTCGGGCAATGGTGATTTGGGTATTTTATACAGCAATATCAATGGAGGAAGGTTGCCTTATTATCACAGACTTGATTTTTCAGCCAAGCGAACATGGACGTTGCGAGATCGCAGGCAATTTCAAATGGTGCTGAGTGTTACGAATGTCTATAACCGCGATAACATATTTTATTTTGACAGGGTGAACAATGTGCGCGTAAATCAGTTGCCGCTGTTGCCTGCACTGGGCTGTAATTACAGCTTCTAAGATAATTTATTTTTTAACTCCTGAAGTTTCAGCAGAGCATCAATGGGAGAAATGGAGTTCAGGTCTATTTTTTTCAGTGATTCCTGCAAATCCTTCAGTTTTGGGTCCTCGGCCTGAAACATATTGAGCTGATATACCGGAACAGCCGTCTGATTTTTCAGTGTGTTTCTTCCGCTGATGGATGATCGGTCTGTTTCAAGCCGGTTGAGGATTTCGCCGGCTCTCAGCAACACTTTATTGGGAATTCCGGCCATCTGTGCCACATGAATGCCGAAGCTATGCTCACTTCCACCGGGTTTTAATTTGCGTAGAAATATGATGCGGTTGCCTTGCTCCTTAATGGCAATATGATAGTTTTTTACGCCGTCCGTTTTGCTTTCCAGTTCGTTCAGCTCATGATAGTGGGTGGCAAACAGGGTTTTGGGTTTAAATGGATGGCTTTGCAGAAATTCAGCAATACTCCATGCCAAACTTACACCATCGTAGGTGCTGGTGCCGCGTCCAATTTCATCCAGTAAAATAAGGCTTCGGTCACTGATATTATTCAAAATACTCGCTGTTTCCAGCATTTCCACCATGAAGGTAGACTCTCCCAAACTAATGTTATCACTTGCTCCTACGCGGGTATAAATTCGGTCAACGACCCCAATGACAGCTTTTTCGCATGGCACAAAGCAACCTATCTGAGCAAGAATTACAGCCAGGGCAGTTTGCCTTAGAATGGCACTTTTACCGCTCATATTAGGGCCGGTGAGTATGATTATTCTTTGTTCATCGGTATTTAGCAATATATCATTTGGAATGTAGCTTTCATCAGGGGGCAACTGTTTCTCAATCACAGGATGACGACATCCGAATAACTGTAAATCGCGTTCTTCCGAAATTACCGGTTTATTAAATTTGCGGGCAACTGACAGGTCTGCAAACCCCATTAAAACATCAATTTTAGCCACGGTAAGCGCATTTTGCTGTAAAAGCGATATGTGATTACCAACCCAAGCTACCAAATCATCCCATAGCTTTTGTTCGAGGGCAAGAATTTTATCTTCCGCACTTAAAATTTTCTCTTCATAGTCTTTCAGTTCCGGTGTGATGTAACGTTCTGCACTGGTGAGTGTTTGTTTGCGAATCCAGTCTTCGGGCACTTTATCCTTGTGGGCGTGGGTAACCTCAAGGTAATAGCCAAAAACATTATTAAACCCTATTTTAAGACTGCTGATGCCGGTTTTTTCAATTTCTCTTTTTTGTATTTGAAGCAAATGGTCCTTGCCACCAAAGGCAATACTGCGCAGCTCATCAAGTTCCGCATTGACGTTCGGCTTGATGGTTCCGCCTTTGCTAAGCAGGGCAGGGGCATCTTCTGACAGGGTTTGCTGTAGTTTATTGATGATGGCTCCGGCATCCTGGATAAGACTAGTAAGTTCCTGAACAGCAGGATGTGCATCTTTAAGATTCAAAGACAATTCCGCAATAGCACACATGCTTCGTCCCAACTGCAGCATTTCCCTCGGATTTACGCGATTTAAAGCAACTTTGCCGATGATGCGCTGAACATCACCTATTCTTTCAGCGATGGCCCTACAAAAAGCCAGTGTGGTCTGATTTTGATAAAAGTACTCTACAACTTGATGCCTGAAAGCAATCTCATCTGATTTTTTCAAGGGTAGAATAAGCCAGTTTCTAAGTAAACGACTGCCCATTGGGGTTTTGGTATGATCCAGTATATCAATCAGTGGTGTGCCTCCAGGGTA
>JBILTS010000095.1:0-8637 GCA_044371405.1 Bacteroidia bacterium | reverse complement strand
TCGTATGGTAAATCCATCCAGCCATACATGTTCGCTATCATCAATTCTGTGAATGCCCTTGATATGGTTGACATGTGTGTGGTGGGTGTTGTCGAGGTATTGAAGACATGCACCGGCAGCAATGATGGATTCGGGCATTTCAGCAATACCAAAACCTTTCAGTGAAGCTGCTTGAAATTGCCTGCAAAGTTTATCTGTGGCGTATTCGGTCTGAAAAACCCAGTCTTCTAGATATTGACTAAAAATTTGATCACCCAGCAACTCAGTTACCGCCTTTTGTTGGCTTTTGGGTGCGATTATTTCTGCGGGTTTAAATCCGTTTATCAGGCGTTTTACCGATTCGGCATCGGCAGTGGTGGTCATGAATTCACCGGTGCTAATGTCAAGGAATGCCACACCTGCTTTGTCTTGATGGAAGAACAAGCAACACAGGTAGTTGTTCTGTCTTGATTCCAGTACTTTATCGTTATAGCTGACCCCGGGCGTAACCAGTTCAGTAACCCCGCGTTTTACGATTGTTTTTGTGAGTTTTGGATCTTCGAGCTGGTCACATACGGCCACACGTTGCCCTGCTCGAACCAGTTTGGGCAGGTATACATCCAGACTGTGGTGGGGAAAACCTGCCAGGTCTATTTCAGAAGCTGATCCATTGGAGCGTTTGGTTAATACGATACCCAGAATCTTGCTGGCTGTGCGGGCATCCTCCTCAAAAGTTTCATAAAAATCACCAACCCTGAACAACAGCAATGCGCCGGGATATTGTCCCTTGATGCTGTAATACTGTTTCATCAGCGGGGTTTCTGATTTTTCTTTTGCGCACATAGATACAGAAGGTGCAAGTTAATTCACCTCAACCGGAAATGGTGAACATTTTATCTCTTTAAACCCACAATGTTTCCCCGATTTTTGGAATAATAAGCTGTCCGTTTATTTTTCCTTCATCAAGGGTTTGTGATAATAATCGCATGGGTAATCCTGCGGGTTCATCGCTCAGGTCCAGTGTTCCGTAGTGCATGGGTATGAGTTTTTTTGCTCCGCTGTCATGAAATGCCTGCACGGCCTCTGCCGGCGACATGTGCACGGGTTGCATGAACCATTCCGGCTGGAAAGCGCCAATACCCAACATGGCATAATCCAGGTTTGGAAACATGGTGCTTAGTTCCTTGAAATGACTGCCATAGCCGCTGTCGCTGCCAAAGTAAACAGAGCGTGTGTCTGATTCTATGACAAAAGCCCCCCATAACCTTTTGTTGGTATCGCGAAGCATACGTCGGCTCCAGTGTCTGGTAGGAAGGTAGGATATTTTCAAATTCTCAAACCCCTGAAATTGCTGATACCAGCCCATTTCAACCACATGATTATGCCCCCATTTTCGCAGGAGTTTACTCATATTCAACCCGGTGAGAATGGTAGCTCTGGGATTTAGACGCATTACTCGTTTCAGGGATTTTTCATCGCAGTGATCCCGGTGGTCATGCGAAACGAGGATATAGTCAATCTCGCCAAAAGCATGGGGCGGGTAGGGTTGTTTTACCCTGTGTCTAAGAAATCTGGCATTGAACAATACCGGATCTATCAGCATGGAAATTCCATTAAGCCGAATAAAGAACCAGGCATGACCCAGCCATACGATACAGTCATCATTTTTACGACGAAAAAGACTGTCTGCCAGACATTCAGGTTTCCACAAATCCAGTTTTTTTTCTTTCTTAAATGGCCGTGGACCGGTTTGCCAGCGCCAAACATCTTTAAACTTGGGTATATGGGGAAATTCATGGTTTACAAATCGACCTTTTTTATCCAGGGGATTTCCGTACCATTCGGGCTTGATGATGGGGAGTGAAGGATTGTAAATCATAAGATTAAAAAGACAACACAATTCATTAACAAAAAAGGCCACCTTTTTGGGCGGCCTTTCCTGTTTTATTTTTTTTCTTCATTACAACAGGGCTTGTCTGCCTTGCCTTTATAATTGCCTTTTTCATCATACATCTTCATGCACTCAGCTTTTTCTTCTGCAGAACAACCCACACTGTCGCAGTGCTTTGCGCATTCATCCTTGGTCATGGTAGCACATTTGCTCATGTCACATTTGCTAGCCATAGCAGTATCGCAGCACGACATGTGGACATTTGAACCAGCACCCTTTTGGGTTGGTCTTTCACCAAATGTTTTACCTGCAATGAATGGAGCAATTACCAAAGAAACAATGGACATCAATTTAATCAAGATGTTCATGGAAGGTCCGGAAGTGTCTTTAAATGGATCACCCACGGTATCTCCGGTTACGGATGCCTTGTGTGGCTCAGATTTCTTGTAGAAAGTTTCACCGTTTATTTCAACGCCTTTTTCAAAGGATTTTTTGGCATTATCCCATGCGCCGCCGGCATTTGACTGGAAAATACCCATCAATACACCGGAAACGGTAACACCGGCAAGCATACCGCCCAAAACCTCAGGACCGAATAGAAATCCAACGATTACAGGTGAAAGCAATGCAATAGCACCAGGGGCAATCATCTCGCGGATTGAAGCTTTTGTGGATATGGCAACGCATTTTTCATATTCAGGCTGTGCTTTGTATTCCATGATTCCAGGGATTTCACGGAACTGGCGACGCACCTCATTCACCATGTCCATGGCCGCACGACCTACAGCAGCAATGGCTAAAGAAGAGAAGATAAAAGGTATCATACCACCCACAAACAAACCTGCTAAAACAGGGGCTTTGTAAATATCGATGGCAGTAATGCCGGAAATACCTACAAACGCAGCAAATAAAGCAAGGGAAGTCAACGCAGCAGAGGCTATGGCAAATCCTTTACCGGTTGCTGCTGTTGTGTTCCCTACGGCATCAAGGTTGTCTGTGCGGCCGCGAACTTCTTCGGGCAACTGACTCATTTCTGCAATTCCACCAGCGTTATCGGCAATAGGACCAAAGGCATCAATAGCCAGCTGCATGGCAGTTGTAGCCATCATGCCAGCAGCTGCAATAGAAACACCATACAAACCTGCAAAGTAATAAGAGCCCATGATGCCACCGGCCAAAACCAAAATAGGCAATACTGTTGATTCCATACCCACGCTCAAACCACCGATAATGTTGGTGGCATGTCCTGTGCCGGACTGGCGGATGATAGATATTACAGGGCGTTTGCCCATAGCGGTGTAATATTCGGTAATAATACTCATTAAAGTACCAACAATTAAACCTACGATGATGGCTGCAAAAACACCGTTACGGGTAAAGTCTTCACCGCGAACATCGTTGAACCATGACATTTTTTCTGGCAAAAGGTTTTGAACCAGAAAATAAGAAGCGATACCAGTAAGGGCAATAGACGACCAGTTACCCAGGTTTAAGGCTTTCTGAACACTGTCAGTTTCATTCTTTACCCTTACAAACCAGGTTCCAACGATAGAGAATATCAAACCAAGGCCGGCAATAACCATAGGAAGCAGGATAGGAGACAGGCCGTTGTAATTATCTACAGCTTTTATTTCCTGACCCAAAACCATGGTTGCAAGGATAGTCGCCACATAAGAACCAAATAAATCGGCACCCATACCCGCAACATCTCCTACGTTATCACCAACGTTATCTGCAATGGTGGCAGGGTTGCGAACGTCATCTTCAGGAATACCTGCTTCTACTTTACCTACGAGGTCTGCTCCTACATCGGCGGCTTTGGTGTAAATACCACCACCCACACGGGCAAACAATGCAATGCTTTCAGCTCCCAGTGAAAAACCGGCCAGTACTTCGATGGCTGTTTTCATTTCGTCACTGTTTACCGAGGTAACATGGAACATCTGCAAGAAAACGATGAATAAAGAACCCAAACCGATTACGGCCAATCCGGCTACACCCAAACCCATTACAGTTCCTCCGTTGAAAGAAACTTGCAATGCTTTGGATAAACTGGTGCGTGCAGCTTGGGTGGTGCGAACGTTGGCTTTGGTTGCGATATTCATGCCGATATATCCGGCCAAAGCCGATAAAACGGCTCCAATCACAAATGAGATGGAAATTACCCAACTGGAATGGATTGGGTGATTTTCAGTTCCCTTGAAGGTTCCGGACCATGCTAGTAAAATACCTGCAATTACTACAAAGTAACTAAGGATTTTCCATTCTGCTTTTAGGAAGGCCATTGCTCCTTTGGCAATGTAGCCGGCCAGACGTTGCATGTTGTCATCTCCGGCATCTTGTTTAGATACCCAGGCGCTTTTTACCGCCATCACAATCAATCCCACCACACCAAGGGCAGGAATCAGATACAATATTGAAGTATTCATATTGAGTTGCTAGAAAATTGGGGTGCGAAATTACGTTTTTTATATGAAATGTAAGTAATTCTGTTTAATATTAAAGTGACAGGGGATAAATCATAGTAATTTTGCAGCGTGGGAATCATCATCAAAACCCCTGAGCAAATTGCCGGTATCCGCAAAAGTAGCAAGCTGGCCGCCCAAACCCTCAAGTATTTGGAATCATATATTAAACCGGGAATTACAACTCTTGAATTAAATGATATGGCAGAAAAGTTCATGAGAGAGAATGGTGCAATTCCGGCTACCAAAGGATATAAAGGATATCAATATGCTTCCTGTATATCTCCCAATGATGTTGTTTGCCACGGTGTTCCCAATTCATACGAACTAAAATGGGGTGATATTGTGAATATTGATGTAACCACCATTTTGGACGGTTATTTTGGTGATACCTGTAGGATGTTTACTGTTGGCGAAGCTAGCGACTATGCGGTAAAGTTAATGTCAGTTACAAGAGAATGCCTAAAGAAAGGGCTCGAACAGTGTTTCCCAGGTAATCACCTCAACAACATCGGTTATCATATTTCAGAACATGCTCATAAAAACGGATACTCAGTGGTCTATGAATTTTGCGGACATGGTGTTGGGTTGAAGTTTCATGAGGATCCTGAAGTATCTCACATTGCCGAAAAAAATACGGGTCCAATTCTTAAGCCCGGTATGATCTTTACCATAGAACCTATGATCAACGCAGGTAAGGCCCGATGCAAGGTTGACAGGAAGGATGGTTGGACAGCCAGAACCATAGACGGAAAGCTGAGCGCCCAGTATGAGCATACCGTGCTTATAACAGATACTGGCCACGAGGCCCTTACGGATGTTTACGGAGATTTTTAATTCATGAAATTGCACGTAATTCATTCGGGAAATTTTAAGCTGGACGGTGGCGCCATGTTTGGTGTGATTCCCAAAGTAATATGGAATACACTCAATACGGCGGATGAAAAAAACCTGTGCAACTGGGCCATGCGTTGTTTATTAGTGGAGGATGGCAATAGAAAGATACTGATAGACACCGGTATTGGCAATAAACAAAGCGAAAAATTCTTCGGGTATTATTATCTAAATGGTCATTATTCAATCGCTTCATCGTTAAATAACATTGGATTGACACATGAGGATATCACTGATGTTTTGCTCACGCATCTTCACTTTGATCATGTAGGTGGCGCTGTAACACAAAATTCAGAAGGCAAGCTTATGCCCGCTTTTCCAAATGCTGTTTATCATGTCACTGAGACGCAGTGGAATCATGCATTAAAGCCCAACGCCAGGGAAAAGGCGTCTTTTTTGCAAGAGAACTTCTTGCCATTGCACGAGGCAGGAGTCCTGAATTTTGTGAGACATGGACAAATGCTAACCACCAATCTGCGGATTCGCAGCGTGAATGGTCACACCATGGGTATGATAACGCCTGAGATTAATTTCCATGGCCATACCATTGTCTACTGTGCTGATTTAATTCCTTCATCGGCACACGTTCCGGTACATTATACCATGGGGTATGATATAGAACCATTGGTTGTGATGAAGGAGAAGGAAGAACTTTACGAAGAGATGGATGCAGAAAAAACGCTATACTTCTTTGAACATGATTTGGAAACTGAATGTGCCAGATTGATGAGAAACGAGCGCGGTCAAATGGTAATTGCCGAAAAGGGTAATCTTACCGATCTATTGGGCTGAGGTTTTACAAATTAGTCTCACTCACTCTCATCACCACCAAGTTCCAATTCTTCACCGGTAATATCCAAATAAATACTTTGTATGGCAGACACCCCATCCTGTTGTTCTTTGGGGTTGGATGACCCTGCTCTTGATGCATTATAATACAGACGGGCGTTGATATCATCTTTCAGGGCCTGGTAAATTGCCATACCGATTTCGTAATAATTGGGATTACGTGCCTCTAGGGAGATGGTTTTACGAATACTTTGTTCAGCCGCTTTAAAGTCCTGTTTATTGTATTCCATTTGGGATTTCATCCACCAGCCATCGGGGTCTGTTGGACGCGTTATTACATAACGTTCCATGGTTTCAACTGCTTTATTCCATTGACGCTGGTTGGCGTAGAAAGAATTTAAACTAAGCAGGGCTCTGTTAGATTCAGGGTAAATAGCCAGAGATTTCTCGGCTGCCCAAATAGCTGAATCAAGTTTGCCAAGATTGGCATACACATTAGCCACATAGAAATAAACTTCGGAATTTTTCGCGTCAATTTTTAGGTATTTATTGAATTTCTGAAGGGCCAGAGGGTAATTTTTTACTTTTTCCATGGCATTATAGCCCTCAATATCATCGTTGGAAGGGCGTTTGATGACCCAACCCATGGGCTTGCCATCTACCATGGGCGTATAAACAGTTCCAACAGGAGGGTAGGCGCCATTTTTTAAACGTGATTTATCGGTAAATCCATTATAGAATATAGCATAATCCCATTCATGGCTGCTTCTTTCGTCGGCGCGGGTAAATCCTACGTGCACATTCTTATCATTGCGGCAGTAATATTTAACATGGTTCATACCATAGGAGAGCACGGTGAATTTCTTATCCGGATTTTTTCGTGCCACATTCTCCAAGAACCATTCTGTGCTTTGTCTCAACGATGCCAGGTAATAATCCATCTCATATTCGCCATAGGCACCTTTCGTGCCACCAGCAAGTTCATTAAAATATATATATTGTAACGGATGATTTTTGAAAGTGTGTATGGCTGGTGGTAGACTCGCGAAAAGCACTAGCAAAGGGAGAATCCATTTGGCGGCTTTCATTCCGGAAATGATTTTTGCAAGCATCGCAAAACCAGCTGTGGCTGAAACTATGATGCAGGGCACCACAAACATAATCTGGCGCATTCCACCATAAACATTTGATTTTTGGTACCAAATGTAGAAAACCGGAAAAGCTGCGGCAAAAAACACAATCATCAGGGCATGACTGTAATTCTTTCTGTTAAACAATCCTAAGATGAAATACAACAATAGGCCCAGCAACGATACAATGGGTGTGGTGATCAGCAGATACTTGGTTAAATAGTAAGGTGGTAGCATGCTGCTGTCGGTAAGTGTGCCTTCAAACAGCTGTCTTAATGTAACGGGAAATTTAGTAAAGGCATCCAGGGCTTTGAATGGATTGGTGAAAGGATCGTCCAATCCATAGGGCCAGGGCAATATTCCCACATAAAAAGACCCCAAAGCGATTAAAACAAATGAAAGTAAATAGGGTAAAATGCCCTTCCAGCGTAGTTTTAAGAAATTGGATAATCCAATATTCTCAATGTAACGCAACCCGGCAAAGAGCGCAATGGTGGGAATCAGCACAAAACCACCCACACGAATGCTGATGGCAAGACCGGTGCCCAGGATAATACCAAGTGCCTGACCGATTCGTCCTCCGTTTTTACCATAATACAAAAGCGCGTAATAAAGCCCAATGATATAACCCGCTGCGAAAGGTATGTCTTTGGGATTATTTAATGAATCACCAAGTAGACGCGGCGTAAAGAATAGCAATACCATACCAATACAGGCCCAAAGCCAGCTGCGGGTGAGGTGGCGCACCATCAATCCTCCAAAGAAGATGCACAAGAATCCCATCACGGCATTCCAGAAATGTCTCAACTGAAAAATTTCATCAGTGCCGGTTATGCGCACCAGCATGGCTGTGAAGGTATCAAAGCTGCTGCCATAATTTTCCATGTGGTTGTCGCTTTTGTCAAAAAGTGCAGCTTCTTTATCTTCGGTAAAGTAAGGAATGATGGCGGTATCGGCCCACCTGTACTGTATAAATTCATCACCACTGATTCCGGCGTCTTTGCTGAGCGAAGTGATGGTGATGAGCATCAAAATAGCCAAGGCCGAGAATAAATGCCTAGCCGGGTTTTTCTTAAAATTCAGCGGATTAATGTATTGAAATGCAGAGGATAAGCGGTTTTTCAATGAAGGTGCTTTTTCTACTTTGTCTGTAGCGCTGCAAGTAACGAAATTCCAGTCGCGGGCTACTTTGCGAAGCCCTAACAGCAAATCATATTTCTGATTAATGTCTAGCCCTGAATTGATAAGATTTTGCAATGTTTCGCGGTTCAGACAAAGGAATGGGGTATGCAATTCCTGTTCACGAATGCCTGTAATTAAGGATGAAAGAGAATTCTTGTTTTTTTCGCGAATGGCAATATGCACATCAAATTCATCGGCAGTTTCCTGGGTTTGACGGCTAAATTCACCAATACCTGAATCGTTTACATTGATAAACGATATTACAACATTGATTTCATCGTTATAGGTCGATAAATAATTTGAGGCC
>JBILTS010000140.1:0-5498 GCA_044371405.1 Bacteroidia bacterium | reverse complement strand
AGGCAACAATCACGGTGGCAGCGGGCTGCAGTCCGGCCATACGGCATTTGATATCGAAGAATTTTTCTGCCCCGAGATCCGATCCGAAACCACTTTCAGTTACCACGTAATCTGCCAGGTTTAATGCAGTTTTGGTGGCAATTACGCTATTGCAGCCGTGGGCGATATTGGCGAATGGTCCACCATGAATGATAGCAGGTGTATGTTCGGTGGTTTGCACCAGGTTCGGCATGATGGCGTCGCGCAACAGTACCACAATGCTTGGACCAAAACCGAGATCACCAACGGTTATCGGCTTTTTGCCGGAATATCCCACCACAATGCGGTCAATGCGGCGCTCCAGGTCTTCCAGGTTTTCGCTGAGGCAAAGCAGTGCCATGATTTCTGAGGCAGGTGTAATATCAAAACCGGTTTCGGTAGGGATACCATTGGTGCTGCCATGCAGACCACTCACCATGTGGCGCAGCATGCGGTCGTTCACATCCAGCACGCGCTTCCACAACAGCTGGGTGAGGGTGTTATCTCCGGTTTTATTCCAGTAGCGGTAATTGTCTACCAGCGCGGCAATCATATTATTGGCACTGGTGATGGCATGAAAATCGCCTGTGAAGTGAAGGTTGATGTCTTCCATAGGCAATACCTGTGCATATCCGCCTCCTGCCGCACCGCCTTTCATGCCGAAGCAGGGTCCCAGGCTGGGTTCGCGGAGCGCCACCATGGCATTTTTGCCAATGTGGTTCAGGCCCAGCGATAATCCCACACTGGTTACAGTTTTTCCCACACCTGCTTTGTTGGGTGTGATAGCAGTCACCATGATTAGCTTGCCTTGCTTATCCGATTGAAGGTATTTCAATGGAATTTTGGCTTTGGTTCTGCCATAAGGAATCAGGTCGTCCTGATTGATATTGAGTTTTTGTGCAATGTCTCCAATGGGTTTCAAAGGAGTAGAACGGGAGATTTCAATGTCTGACTTCATGCAACGGCAATAATAGGATTTTTTTTCATTTCTAAAGTCTATTTGGGCATCCAAGATTTATATTTGTAGCATGAGCAGAAAAATAACAGGGCTGTTTTTCCTAGCGTTGGCCACATTTATGGTTCATTGTGCGGCTAAAAAAACTGCAATTTCAGGCAAAAATTCAGCACCCGCACCTCAAGAACAGGTTCTTGAGCCAGCATCTGTAAATCCTCCGCCTACTGGTGCTAAATTAAATGTGACACCGATGCCCGAAGAAACCAGGAAAATGTTAGATATTGCTGAAGGGGTTGAGCATGGTGCAACCCAATATTGGTTAAATCAAGGTAAAGAAATGCTGGGCGTACAATGTGCAACCTGCCACAAAGCAAAAGATCCATTAAAGTACGATGAAGCAAGCTGGATAAAACACATGAGCCGCATGGTGCCAAAAGCAAAACTAACTGAGGATCAGACTAAATACCTTCGTGTCTATACACTTACCCTGATTCGCAGCAATGCAGTAAAATAAATCAGGATTTTTTGTAAACGGGAACCGTAGAACAGGGTTCTCCAAACATCAGACTTTTTACATGCGGCTGCAGCAAGCGCGTAATCTCCACATAGGCCGCAGGCGTAACATACTGATCCCCACACCCTTTTATTACCACACGTTTTTCATTGTACTCTTCAGGATTAATGGCAGTGAGTGCCTGTATGAATAGGGCAGTGTGAAGGGATTCCTCGTTGCCAAACAAAAAGAAATGAGCAATGCCTGTCAGTTTGGCAGCGATGAGCATGTAGGCCCAGGTAGGTACAATGGCATCTGCCGAACAATGAATAAAAACGTTGGTGCCTTTGTATTGCTCCCAGTCGTGATTTTTTATCCATTCCCGAAAATCCTTTTCCTTAAGGATGAGGCCCATGAATAGCGTGTCTTTTACGTCTATCCCCACACGCTTTCCGGGATGCAGGTACTGTTCCAGATTGAGTGTAACAATGCCGCTGTTGGCTACCCGGTTTACAATGCTTTCTTCCATGGGTGTTGATACTGCAAATATCGGGCAGTTTTGGTCTTTCTGTCAATTTTAATGTACAAAACCATGTTGGGCAAATATCATTTGAATTAAAGCGTTCATCTTTGCTGTAATGGGTACATTTTTTGTTCTAAAATTAAAAATGCAGTTGCGGTTTTTAGTTTTTGGACCATTGTTTATAGCTTTTTCAGTGTTGCAGGGGCAGGTTTTTGTAAAGCCAACTGCTGCTTTGTCCATGAGAAGTACGGCCGTAGAAATTACCCAGCAAAAAGACCTTGATTTCATCAAATCCAACCTGGATAAATTCTATGGTATTCAGCGAATACGTATCAGCGGAACTGTGGATGTGAGCCGGGTTTGCGATTTGTTGCCTTTGTTGGATGATTTGGATGAGGTGCAGTTGCTGAAATTTAGTGGTACCCTGAATGATGAGGATGTAGAGCATCTTACCTGGGTAAATCAAGTCAGTATTTTTCTTAAAAATGGTCGTGAAGACCAGATTTTATTTAACGAACGACTGGGTAAACTAAATCGTCTGACCTTGATTTTTGAAGTGGTGCCCGATAATTATGACTTCATGCAGGGCTGGAAACTTCGCGGTTTACGGCTCATAGCGCCCTTTGTAAAAAAAGAGCTTTCGCCGGCCATTCAGGCCGCCGGCCGCATGAAAGGTTTGCGTGAATTTGGCATCAGTGTTGATGAAGTTAGCGATTTGCCCGGTGATATCAGGTCTATAACTGCACTTGAAAAACTAACCCTCACCGATAACCTGAGCTGGCTGAGTGAAAAGTATCCCGACGATCTGCCGTTGCTCAGGCAAAACATTGAAATTGCTCAAAATGATAAGCTTCGAAATATTGCCTTTTTCTACCAGGCACAAGATGCAGTATTGCTGCCATGGGAGATGAAATACCTCGCCGGGCTGTTTCCCAATGCCCGAATAGCTCCCTGGTCCGGGATTTCGGGTGATACAACATTGCTGGGACAGTTTTCCGAGTTTGTGCCATGCAAACCCAATGAGGCCCTTCGTTTCATGAAACCCGTCAATTCAAGCTTCCTGCCACAATTGTCTGCAGGTAACTATTATTTTGTGGGCGAAAATCAACAAGACAGGGTATATTATCTCAATGCGGAAGCAGCATTGCTGGTTCCCAAAGGTGCCATGGAAACCATGGATGGTAAGGCCATTGAAGGGGAATATGAACTTCAGTGCGCTATTCAAAACAAAACAGCCAGGTTTATGTGCGATGGTTTTTCACTTAATTACGACAGTGCCGGAAGATCTTATACACTCGCTCCGGGTGTAATATTCCATTGCCGAGCATTGCACAACGCTAAAGAAATCAGAATCAGGGAAGGATATTCAATTCGACTTATCTTTTTAAGCCAGACAGATACATCAGCCCGTTTTTATGCTTTCAATTCAAATAAGAGAAAATGGCAGCATTTTTTTGATTACGATTATGATTTTGATGATTCCAAAAATCAACCTATTGATTATTATGGCTTTTATGCAGGTAAGAAATCTGCAGTGGAAGTATATCCCGCTGATAATCGGGCTTTGGATATCCGGTTTGAAACCGAGGGGTATTTTTATTTGCTGGAACCAGGGGTAAACAAGGTTAGTCTTGAAAATTACGGCGGATACTGGATTGCACCCGCAAAAGACCGAGCTCCGGCCATGGGTGCTTATAACCTAAGGCGGGGCAGAAGTTTGGTGGGTTTGAGAAAGGAATTTGTAGATAAGAAAAAAGAAAAAAACATCATTAGACTTAGTGTGTATGATAAAACTGAAACCCTGTTTCCCGAGCTAAAACCTTTACAGAATTATCCCCTGGAGATCGAATCTGCCATGGATTCCAGAGAATTTGGTGCGCTGTTCATTCGCGGTGTAGTCTATGCAGACGTCCGCTTCAGCAGTTCGGGAGGTGCTTGGTTCATGGATTTGCGCAGCGAAACCGGCTACTGGCGTTTTACCCTGTTGCAGCCCAAAGACAAGGTGAAAATGGCGACCGGAAAATCACGTTCCAAACAATTGGAATTCTTGTCAAAGATGAAACAATATCAGGAATTGCGGCAGAAAAAAGAGCTTGCTCTCATGGGTTACCACGCACAGTTTACAGAGTCGGGTATTCAACAAGCCAAGCGAATGCTGATGTATGGACAGGTAAAACCCCGCGGACAATCTGCATATTCCTTCAACATGCGCAGTCTGGGTACCTTTGCGTGGGCAAGTCCGGTAGCCATGTCGGATACCGGACGGGTGGATGTTAAATTTACCAACAAAGAAGGTATTCCACTTGATGTGAAGCAGGCCTGGTTGGCACACCATAAGCCGTTTCGCTATCAGTATTTTGGTGCGGCAGATGTTTATGCCTTGAATGTAACGCCGTCAAAACTTGCTTACATCGCAGTAAAAGATCAGGTTGGCAGAACCTATTATCTGAGCCCTGAAAAGTATCGCGCACTGGGCATTAAAAGCAATTCACTGGTGTTTTTACCTGTGGAGGAAATTCCCAAACAGATACAGAACATCAAAGAGCTGGAAACCTTGATTGGAGTGAAATAACATGATATCCGGAAGTATACTCATCGCCATTGTTGGCTACTTTGTGCTGCTGCTTGGGGTTGCTTTTTATACCTCGCGCAATGCCGACAGTGAATCTTTTTTTATCGGTAACCGTAATAGCAACTGGCTACTGGTGGCCTTTGGCATGATTGGAACTTCTTTGTCAGGCGTAACTTTTGTGAGTGTGCCTGGCGATGTAGGTAAAAGTGGTTTTACTTATTTTCAGCTGGTGCTGGGCTATTGGCTGGGCTACTGGATAGTAGCTTTTGTTTTGCTGCCGCTGTATTATAAGCTCAACCTCACCAGTATATACAGTTTTTTGGGAAAACGTCTGGGTGATAAGGCCCACAAAATCGGAGCATCGTTTTTTATTTTATCAAGAACAGTAGGCGCGACGGCACGACTTTATCTGGTGGTAAGCATTCTGGATGTGTTTGTATTTTCTGCATTTCATATTCCTTTCTGGTTGTCTGCAGCGGTTATATTGGTACTTATTCTTCTTTACACTTTTCAGGGTGGTGTTAAAACCATTATCATTACAGACACGCTACAAACAACTGGGATGCTGCTGGGTCTGGTGTTGTGTCTATATGCCATAGTTAAAGCCCTGAATACAGATATCAGCGGGGCATGGCAAATGGCTTCCGAAAATAACCTCACCCAATTGTGGGTAACGGATGTGAGCAAACCGGGTTTCTTCCTTAAGCAGATTTTGGGCGGCATGTTTATTACTATTACCATGACAGGGCTGGATCAGGAAATGATGCAGAAGAATATTTCTGTGAAAAACCTGAAAGATTCTCAGAAAAACATGATGCTGATGAGCGCCATTCTGGTGGGGGTGAATGCATTATTCTTGTTTCTTGGAGCGGTTTTACATGTTTATCAGGCAAATAATCCGGTGCTGCTGGGCAATGGGGCAGTGGCTACTGGCGAT
>JBILTS010000139.1:0-5550 GCA_044371405.1 Bacteroidia bacterium | reverse complement strand
AGGTACTCGCGGAAACGGTTGCGGATGGTTACTTCATCCTGATCATCAACCCTGCCGGAAGTTTGGCCTCGCAGCATCAGTCGTTTCACCAACTCATCCTCTTCCACTTCCAGTCCCAGCACGGTAGAAATAGATGTTTCAAACTCCATCAGCATGGAATCCAGCGCTTCTGCCTGAGGAATGGTTCTGGGAAACCCGTCAAAAATGAAACCCCTGGCTCCGGATTTTGACAACATAAAGTTTCGGACCATGCCGATCACAACCGCATCGGGCACCAATTCGCCCTTGCTGATGTATTCGTTGGCTTTGTTTCCCAGCTCAGTGCCTGCATTGCGTTCCGCACGGAGCAAATCACCGGTGGAAATATGCACCAGCTGATACCGGTCTATAATCTTTTCACTCTGTGTGCCTTTACCGGCGCCGGGAGGTCCAAATATGATGAGGTTTAGCATAATGAGTGGGCAAAGAAAATCACAAAACATTACACCCGCAACCAGATTTATTGTGAAACATCCACTTTACCTGACACAACAGTACATAAAATTCGAAAATTTTTTTTATTTTTGTTTCAAAATACGCACTAAATGTTAAATTATTTGAGCATTGCGACAAGAATAGCAACCTTCTTTCTGACCGCTTTCTTTTTTTCTAACTCTTTTTCGCAAGATGCTTGCTACTTTTTAAAGTTTAAGGACCAAACAAAGCCCGAACAAATCAGCAACTGGATTAAGGCAATGAATGAAAAAGCGAGCACTGAGAGTGTTTTGATGAAAAAATATTTCAAACAAACCCAAGGCCCCCTGAGCCGTGTATATGGGGTTTACGGCAGTGAGGAAAGTTGCCTGAGGCTCACGAAAATTATACAAAACGATGCAATCATTGAATATCTGGAACGCAATCCAAATTACAAATTGTTTCACACACCCAATGACCTGCAGACAGCGCAGTATAATCTAAAGATCATTCAGGCAGAGAATGCCTGGGATCTTGCAAAAGGCATTGCTTCCATTACAGTTGCGGTTGTTGATGACGCCGTTGAAACAGGCCATTCTGACCTAAAGAACGCAATCTGGAAAAACCCTGGTGAAATTGCGGGCAACGGCATTGATGATGACAGGAACGGATATGTGGATGATGTGAACGGGTGGGATGCAGCAGACAATGACAACAACCCCAACCCACCGGCAGTCCCCGGTTTTGACCATGGCACTCATTGTGCAGGCATCGTTGGTGCAGAAACCAATAACGGGAGCGGCATCGCCAGCATCGGATATGGGGTCAAACTCATTCCTGTCAAAATTGCAGCCAGCAGTTCAGGGTTCCTCACAGGTGCCGCACAGGGGGTGGAATACGCTATCATTGCTAATGCCAATGTGATATCTATGAGCTGGGGTGGTACCGGATTTTCCAGAACCTATCAGTTGCTGTTTGATCTGGCCGCATCCAAAAATATAATCTGTGTGGCCGCTGCCGGCAACAGCAATACCAGCACGCTGCATTATCCCGCAGCTTATAACAATGTAATATCAGTGGCCAGCACAACATCCACTGATACGCGCAGCAGTTTTTCCAACTACGGAACCTGGATTGATGTATGTGCTCCCGGTTCAGATATTTACAGCACTGTAACTAATGGCTCTTACGATTACAAGAGTGGAACCTCCATGGCTTGCCCCCTGGTTAGCGGACTTTGCGCACTCATGTTATCAAAAAATCCGTCTATGGCAGCCACAGATATAGAAAGCTGCCTGAAATCATCCTGTGACAATATTAACAGCAAAAATCCAGGGTTCAGCGGCTTACTGGGCAATGGACGAATTAATGCCGAACAAGCCATCAAGTGCGTTAAACCTTTTATAGCCCGTTTCACATCAAACAAACGTAATGCCTGCCCCGGTGATACGGTGGTTTTCAAGAATAATTCCATTGGAAAACCAACATTTTTTATGTGGAGATTTAGTGGAGGCAACCCATCCGTCAGTTTTGATTCTGTGGTGAAGGTAGTTTATTCAGCCCAAGGATCATTTGACGTAAAATTTTATGTGACAGATGGCACTTATAAAGATTCTACCGAGGAAAAGCGTTATATCAGTGTAAGGCGCCCCACAGGACGGTTCCTCCAAAAAAGCATCAACGTTACCACAGGCAATGGCGTGGCTTTGCCCATTAAACTAACAGGGGACCCCAATTTCAGAATCACTGTTTCTGATGGAACAACGCAATACAATTTCAATTCCTCTGATACACTTTATTACGCCATTTTCTTCCCATCAAAAACAACTACATACCGCTTACAGCGGGTAACGGACAATAATTGCCTAAGCAATATAACTGACACCATTCGGGTGAATGTGCTATCCGCCTTGCCATGCAACAGACCTCGACATTATTTTGACATTTCTCACCGAATTTCAGGGGCCTCTATCATTCCGCATGGCATCAGCTGGTGGAATGGCAATCTGTTCATTTCCGGAACCATTACTGGCACCGGTGCAGGTGGAAACGATGCATTTTTATGCAGGACCGATGACACCGGCAGAATACTATGGTTCAGGGTGTTCGGAGGCAGCAACAATGAAGATGTGTTGATTAAAAACAGGGTATCACCCTCAGGAAGGGTTTATGTTACTTACCGAACCAGAAGCTACAGCAATGCGGGCGGGCAATCTGCACTAACAGTATTTGATGTAAATGGTAATATTGTCCGGCAGGGAGAAACCCGCTTTAACGGGAATAGTCTGACAGAAGTGTACAATTCTGGCTTTCTCACCAAAGACCAGAAGTTTGTCACCACTGGCCTCGCCGCCCAATATAGTGGCGGATTATTTGGCATCATGATGAATGAATTTGACAGTTTGGGAAACATCCGATACCACCGGGTGTTCACCACTAGTTACCATACCTATTCAAACGGGGCGGCCGAAGCCAAAGGAGGCTACATTCTGGGCGGTGATGTGCGCGACCCTAATGAACGGACATTTTTACTAAAAACCAACCGCAGCGGCACATTACAATGGAGTAAACGATCTACCGCTTCATTTCTCGAAAAAATAATCCATGTAAAAGTTCTGGCCAATGGCGATATTTATGGATACGGTATTGCCATTCCACCCACTGGCAGCGGATTCGGCAGCGTTGATCTTATTCTGCACTGTTTTGACAGCAGCGGAAATATCCGATGGTCAAAAGTATTTGGTGGAACCGGCAATGACTACTGCGGAGGTATTGAAGATGCCGGAGACGGGCTTATTATGGTTTCACAAACCAACAGTTACGACGGCGGACGAAAGCATAAACTCGTTTTTAAAACTGATTACAGCGGCAAGATACTTTGGAGCCATGTGGTAGGATCTTTTGGCCGCGATTACGATTACAGCGGACCCGGTTCACCTGACCTGGCCTGGCACCCCTCCCGAGGGCTGGTTTTGTATGCAGAGGACATTACTTCAGGCCGGGGGCTGCAATTGCTAAACATGGGCGACTGCGGCGATAGTAAATGTGGACTGGTTCAGCTGACCATAAATTCAGCCAATATTACCGTCAATTTCAGCAACCTTAGCGTTAATTCCGGAACCAGCGGCGGAATTTCAACGATTAGTCAAACTATATCGAACCCCAGTGTTAGCCGTTTGGTTACCTGCCGAAGCACCATCAATCCGCCACCCAACCGAATAATTAAATGCAGACTGAATGCCGATTTTCGCTTTACCGCTGGGTCCTGCACCGCCGATTCAGTTTTATTTACTGACATAAGTATCGATTCGGCCAAACAGCGAATAGTAATGCGCTATTGGGATTTCGGAGACGGGGCTACTGAAAACACAACCATTGCGAATATCAAACACAGATACAGCAAACCCGGCAGTTATAGGGTAAAACTGACAGTGGTATCCGCTGATTCAACAGTATGCACCGACACTGCCATTTCCACCGTGCGTATGACCGACTCCTTCACGGTTTCAGCGCTGAACGGCAAGCGCATTTGTCTTGGAGACAGCCTGCAGCTGGGAATCGCAAAATTATCCTGCGGAAAAGCTCCCTTTACATTCCAATGGACTCCGGCTACCGGCCTCAACAATGCACTGACAACAGCACCGAAAGCAGCACCTTCAAACAATACCATTTACACCCTTACGGTGAAAGATGCCGATGGACGCACTGCCACTGATACGGTCAGGGTTGATATCAATGCATTCTGCTGCAAAAAACCGTCAGGTATTATCCCTCAGAGCGGGCCATATTGTGTGGGTCAAACCATTGGAGTTCAGGCCAAACCTGATAGTGCCGCAGGTCACAGCTATAGTTGGCATTTAAACGGCTCCCGCGTTCCAGGCGCCACAGCAGCTTACTTAAATTTCAAGGCTACCAATGCAGGGCTCTGGAAGGTTAAATGTGTTTCAATCACCAATTGCGGCAGGGATTCTTCTACCATCGACCTTTACGTAAACAACAACCCATCCCTACATCTAACGGGAGATACTGTGATTTGCAAGAGCAGTACACTGGGTTTTAAAGCCATACACTTTGGAAATGAAATAATTAACTGGTCAGGCAGCCGCCCGCTGAATCAAGTGAACGGAGACAGCGTAAGTGGGGTTTTTGACCAAATCGGGTGGGTGGCAGCCCGGGCTACCGACCGGCTGACCGGCTGCAAAAGCAACGATACAGCATTCGTAAGACTGGACAAAACCCTAAATATCCTAGCGGACAGTCTTGTGGAATTCTGCCCCGGTAAAAGTGCTGTTATTAGCGTACTTCATCAACCCATGCGCTGGCTTGATGGCTTCACCCCCGGAAACAGAACCGTTACAACCGCTGGGAAATACATTGCAGAAACCGTGAGCGGAATCTGTACAGTAAGAGACACTGTGACCGCCGTACTAAAACCTATGCCAGCCAGACCATGGCTTAAGGACACCTTCTACTGCCGGGGAGATTCTCTCACTGTTACAATCAAAACTTCCGATCAAGTGCGGTGGCAGGATAACAGCACCCTAAAAACCAGAACGCTTTTAAATCCTGGAACATATCTTATCCGGATTACCAATGCAGCCGGCTGTGAGATAGTGGATTCCCTAAAGGTGAAGGAAAACGCTGCACCCAAACCCTATCTGGGGCCTGACACTGCCATTTGCGATGGTCAGACGCTTACCCTACAGGTAAGAAACACCAATCCATTATGGACCTACCGCTGGGATGACAACAGCAATAAACAAACCCGCACAATAAGCGGTGCTGGCACATACAGGGTTACTGCCTTCTTTGAAACTTGCCCGGGTGCAGATACCATCATTGTACGAAAAATGAGTTTGCCAAAAGCGAATCTTGGCCCGGATATCAATATCTGCGGAAACAACAATATTACCCTTAACCCTATCATTTCTAATGCAAGGTCTTTCTTTTGGGAAAACGGAAGTGCCATATTAAGCAGGAACATAACAGCCCCCGGAATTTATTACCTTACAACCGTAAATGAATGCGGAACAGGAAGAGACAGTATTCTGGTGTTTAAAAATTGTCCTTATTGCCCTGTTTGGGTTCCCAATATTT
>JBILTS010000137.1:0-5562 GCA_044371405.1 Bacteroidia bacterium | reverse complement strand
TGGTGGACCGGTTCGACAAGGAAAACGACGATTACAAGAGCATTATGGCCAAAGCCATTGCCGACAGGCTTGCGGAGGCATTTGCCGAATACCTGCACCGCGAGGTGCGCACCCACTGGTGGGGCTATGCCAATGCGGAAACCCTGAGCAACGAAGACCTGATTCGCGAGAACTACCGTGGCATACGCCCGGCACCGGGTTACCCCGCCTGTCCGGAGCACACCGAAAAAACCACCCTTTTCAAACTGCTCAACGCCCCTGAAAACGCAGGCATATCCCTCACGGAAAGCATGGCCATGATGCCTGCTGCAGCCGTTAGCGGATTTTATTTTGCCCATCCTGAAAGTCAGTATTTCGGACTGGGAAAAATTGGTAAGGACCAGGTGCAGGATTACGCCAACCGCAAGGGCTGGACATTGCAGGAAGCCGAGCGCTGGCTAGGGCCGGTGCTGGGATATTAATCCTTATTTAAACGGATTTTTGTAGGCCGGGTTGTTAGTGAACACCGTGTCGGTCATGGTGAGCAGAAACGCCTTAAGAGCTGCTTTTTCCTGAGGTTTGAGCAAGCGTTGTTTAGGGCCATGCACTTTAATCTGGGGATTGAGGTTGGGCGAATTGAATTTGATATGATCGCTGTAATGGTCAATCACTTCGTCCAGCGTGGCAAACCGACCGTCGTGCATGTAGGGTGCAGTGAGCCCAACGTTTAGCAAAGAGGGTGTTTTGAATGTACCTATATCGGTACTCTTCCCTGAAATGGCTCCAAACCCTTTGTCTGTAATAACGGCATCCAGGCCGTTGTTGGTAATACCACCGAAATTGGGATTGTTGGCCTGGGCAAATACACTGCCGTGGCAGTGAAAACAGTCGGCACCGCCGCGTAAGTCGCCGGTCACAGGGTCTTCGTCTATCAAACCATTAAACAGTTGTAACCCTGTTTTTTCCTCCTGGGTAAGGATGTTGAAATTACCCGGCCACATTTGGGTGAAGCGTGAATCTTTGCTGACGATGGTGAGTAGGAACTGTTCCATGGCCAGGGTCATATTAAACACATCGGGTTCGCTTCCAAAAGCTTTGCGAAAAGCATCGCGGTATCTGGGAATGGCCGATAAGCGCTTGCGCAGGTAAGGCAAGGTCATGGCCATTTCGTTGTGGGCCTGAATGGGCTCCAATACCAGTTCGCGCAAGGTTTTCTGACGTCCATCCCAAAAGAATACCCGGCTGTATGCCAGATTGAACAAGGGCTGGGCATTGCGGTTGGTGGTAAGACCGAAAATACCCTTTGAAAATTGTCTGGGTTCTGCAAAAGCATATTCCTGGGAGTGGCATGTGGCACAGGAAATGGTGCTGTCTATGGATAAAACCGGATCATAGAACAACATTCTGCCCAGGTAAACGCCCTCTTCTGTAAGAGGATTGTCGGAGGGCAGGGCCGGCATACCGTATTTGTCGGGAAATATGCTCTTGGGGTTGATGTAGGTAACGGAATAGGGTGTTTTCTCCTCAGGCAGGGACGGATCTTTGCGGCAGGCGTTGAACAATACCGCTGCGGCAATAAGAATACATAGTCCAACAACACCCTTTTTCATATCAATTCACGCTTTTTACTGAAAATGCATCAGCGGCGTTGCCTATAAGCTTGTTCATCAAGGAGATGTCTTCATTGCCCGTGCTATGCGAAACTGACTTATCCTTCAGGTGCAGTTCGGTGGGATTTTTGAAAAATTCATCTGCTTTAAACTCTAAAACTGCGGTCTTGTGGGTTCCTGCCAGTTCGAAATTAAAAGGCATATAAAACGTTTCATTATAAACAATTCCTGCCGTATGGAAGGAGAAACCTTTAATTACCGTAGATGCAGCATTATCCTTGAATTCGCCATCAAATGCTTGAAAAACATAGCCACCGGCCCAGCCCCAATGCAGGCCTGTGAGGTTGCCGTTCAGCGGATGATTTGCCGGCCAGATGGTGGGATCACCGTGGTTTACGGCAGAATCCGGGCCCAGCTGAAACTGAATGCCTTTGTAATTGCCCGTAGGTGCATCGGGATAGTTAAAAGACAAGCGGCCACTTGCCACATCTACCCACTGATAGCCATCGCCCAGCAACACAAGTGAGTTGTCATCTTTCACCAAAGCAAGTTTAGCGAGGATCATCCCCCAGGTCCGAAGCTGCAAAACCTCTCCGTCGGGCTTGTTATACTGCATTTTACCGGTAACCATGGTGGCACCTTCCCAGGTCGGCAACACCGTTAGGGTAAGTCCTTTTTGCACCTTGGGTTCCTCCTGTTTTGGCGGATCTTTTTCACAGGACTGCAAACCGAGTGAGAAGCCGAACAGCAAAAGCGTATAAAGCGTGTTTTTCATTTTATAATTTAACAAAAGTCAGTGTTGTTTGTTGGTTGTTTCCGTTGATTTTGACCATATAAGTACCCGCCGCCAGACGGCCAATATCAAATATAGCATTTTTTCCGGGAATATGCAAGAAATCGGAACCGGTTTCCATGCACTTTTGACCATTGATATTGAAAATTTCCATTTTCTCAATCTTCAAATTCAGCGTCACAAGTTCCAGCTTATCACCTCCAACAGGATTTCCTTTGATAACCACCCAGTCTTTGATGGTTTTATCCTGATTCATGCCGCCGAGTGATGTTTTGGCGAGTACTTCTACCTCGGGATCGAAAAGAGCAGTATCGGCGGCAAAAGGCAATGAGAATGAAAAGGATTGATCAAGCTTTTCCGGGTACAGTGTAATCAGGGTATCGCCATTTTTGCCCTGAAACAGAATGGGCACAGGAATTCGGAAAAAGGGCACGGAAGGATGTGAAGGTCTCTGTTTTACGTTAACCTGCATGGAGCTTCCTTTTTGCACCCAATTGATATTCAGATAAGGAAAACCTTCTCCAATATACCAGCGCATGAAGAAGGTATCCAGGTTTTGCCCCGATTCCTGTTCCATGAGGGTTTTCAAATCCTGCGTAGTGGCGAATGCATAGGCCCGGGGAGTATCATTGAGGTATTTTCTGCATGCCTTGTAAAAGGCCCCGTCGCCCACTTTCACGCGAAGCATGTGCAGCACAAATGCGGCTTTGTTGTAGGTAAGACGCCCGCTAAACAGGCGGTTAACCTGGACAGTATCTTTAGGAAAAATACTGCCATCGTCGACCCCTGTTACATTATCCCTGATTTCACGCATGATGCGCAGGTATTCGCTACTGGGCTTCAGGTACTTGTAGCTAAGGGCGGTTAAATACGTGGCAAAGCCCTCATTCAGCCACAAATCGCGCCAGCTGCCACAGGTAACCTTATCGCCAAACCACATGTGTGCAACCTCATGAGCCATCAGGTCAAAGCTAAAATTGACCATAAAACTCATGGTTTGGTGCTCCATGCCACCACCCCATGTGAACTGGGCATGTCCGTATTTTTCCTTCATGAAAGGATACTCGCCAAAGAGACTGTCGAACAGCCGCAGCATAGGTAAAATGGGTGCTGCATCCCGCATTAGTTCTGTCTTGCTTTGCGGGAAAACATAATTCTGAACCAATAGTGAATCGGGGCGGTTGTGGAACCTGGCATACTGATTGAATTCCTCGTAGTTGGTGATAGCCGTTGCCACCAGGTAAGTTGGAATGGGATATCGGTGTTTCCAGTGGAAAATGCGGGTGGTATCGTTAATTTTCTGGTCCAATACCAACAAACCATTTCCGGCTACTTTGTAATCGGAATGGGTGCTTACGACCATGTCCAGCGAGTCTATTTTATCAGAAAGCGTTTGCTTACAGGGCCACCAATAGTAGGCACCATAGGGCTGGCTGAGGGTATGAACGCTGGGTCCGGAGGCGTGAAAGTCGTAAACATAATAGCCGGTTCCGCCAAAGAGGGCGGGATTGCCCTGATAGTAAATGGTCAAAGAGTCAGTGTTACCGGCCTTCCATCCGCCGGGTTTGTGTACATAAATAATATCAGCCTTGCGGGTGAAACGGATGTTTGAACCATGATACTTTACGCTGTCGGTTAGTAAAAAGTATTTCATGTCAAACCCTATACTGTCAGCGTTTTTATCTATGGTAAAGTAACTAAAAACAGAACCTTTCAGATACCCGTTGCGCTTGGGGTTGATTCGAAAATTGAGGCGGTGGTAATGTATGTTGTATCCGTGGTAAATACTGGGATTTACGCGAAAATTAAGGCGGTTTTGCAGGCGTTGTTTTTCAGCACAGAGCAAAGATTCGGGCACAATACCCTGGGCGTAGGCAGCTGGAGTCAGCCCTAATCCAAGTAACAGTATGGTGCAAAAGAGTCGAATCAACATTAAACAGACAGCAAATTTCGGCATAAAATACTCAGTTAATTGTCAGATTTTATTTTAAGTGGCTTAGAAATATAATCCGAGGGGTGCTTGTACCTTTGCTGAGTGAAAAAATCCTGGTTGCCTTTGTTGCTTATTGTCTTGCTTGGTATTGTATGGGGCAGTTCATTCATATTGATTAAAAGGGGGCTTGAAGTTTTTCAGCCCATACAGGTAGCGGGTTTACGGCAGTTTTTGGCGGGTGTGGTATTGCTTCCGTGGATTTATCAGTACAGTTTTGGCAATTCCCGAAATGACACGGAACCGGATTCTGCCGGCAGACTCACTACCGCTGATTATTATTTTCTGTTTATGTCGGGTCTTATTGGCAACGGCATTCCCGCTTTTTTATTCAGCTATGCAGGCACCCTTATTCCCAGCGGCCTTAGTGGCATTATGAACGCGTTTACACCAATGTTTACATTATTACTGGGGGTGATGTTTTTCAAAGACAAATTCACAGGGAACGGATTGAGTGGGGTTATTCTAGGGATTCTTGGTGCTGTTATTTTGCTGGCACCGGGCTTCATTTTCCATCAAGGGGCTCCTGTTAGTGGTCTTGGGGTTGTTATGGTTACCTGTGCTGCCGTGATGTATGGCTATAACATTAATCTCATCAAGCATAAACTGAGCCACCTGCCAGCCATGGTAAAGACCGCCTATCCTTTTTTCTTTATGGGAAGTATGTATTTTTTGATATTGTTGATGACAGGTATTTTGGATCATTGGAATACTACGCCGGAAAAGGCGTGGACGGCACTTGGTTATTTGGCTGTTTTGGGCATAGTAGGCAGTGCCCTCAGTATGATTGCGTTTAATATCCTGATTAAGCATACCACAGCATTAGTGGCCAGTACCAATACATTTATTATTCCTGTGGTAGCAGTTGGATGGGGAATTATAGAAAACGAACCCATTACCTGGAATATGGTGGTGGGGTTGCTGTTTTCCCTGGCAGGTATCTATTTAATTATAAGCAGGCCTGCCACCAAGGCATAAAAAAAGCCCGGATGACCGGGCCTTTAAAGTCTTCAAGTAAGGATTACTTGTTTACGGTAGCAGCCAGGGTGGCGCCAGCCTTAAACTTAGCAACTTTCTTAGCTTTGATCTGGATGCTCTTGCCAGTCTGAGGGTTACGGCCGGTGCGGGCAGCACGCTTGCCTACTGAGAAGGTACCGAAACCTACGAGGGTTACACTGTCACCTTTTTTC
>JBILTS010000029.1:0-18529 GCA_044371405.1 Bacteroidia bacterium | reverse complement strand
CCGTGGTTTTTATAATACCAGATATTTTTGGTTTCCTTCACATCGGCAGAAGGCGCGGGTGAAAGCAACAGGTCCTTAATTCCATCTGCGTCGGCATCTGCATAAAAGGCAGAAGGAAAAATAAAATCCGCAGCCCTTCGGGTATTGGCCGGAAAGATGCTGTCAATTTGCACCATCGTATCATAGTAGCCGCCATTTTGGGCCTTGCCGTTTTTCAAAAGGGTCATTTTGGAGAAACCCACATTGGAAGCGAGCATTTCAAAATCTCCGTCTTCATCATTATCAAACATGAGCAAGCTGGCACCGCCCACGTGCCTGGGTTTTAATTTTTCCTCGTAAATACACTGCCCGAGAATAAAGCTATTGTCCAGGCCTTCATTGAAGTATCCAAAACAATAGTCCATATCCTGAAACTCCCATGTGTCTTTTGGCCAGCCCTTTTCTGCTCGAACATCTCGAAACATGGAATAGCTGCGGTTGTAGGGGTCATAAAACACAATATCCACATCACCGTCGTTATCCAAATCGCCAATATGAGGCAGATCCAGCTTACTTAAACCCAGGGGATTATATTGTATGAAGAAATTGGTGTCGTACTTATTTCTAAAATATTGGGAACCCAGATCTTTGAATTTGATCTCTTTATCTCCGGGCTGTGTAATATTGAGATGAATTACAAGATTACTGATGTTGCTGAGGGTGAAAATATCGGGCTTGTTATCATTGTTTAAATCAGCAACCCTGATCCAAAAGTTGAGTCGGGGTATAGATTTTTCAAATCGTTTGTCGTAGATCCAGCGCCCATTTAGGCGAATGTATGGAAGAATTTTCTGGTCATGACGATCAAAAACAACCATATCCAAAACGCCATCATTATTTAAATCCAGTTGAACGAATTGTGGTGAATTGAAACCACCCGTGAATGGTGTTTCCACCTGCCCCGAACCCATACTCAGAGATAGGGTATCATAAACATAAAAGGATTTGAAGCCACTAACCGGCTGAGAATGGGCTGTGCTCAATCTGCAAAAAACCAACAAAACGAACAGGATTCTGTACATGTGAAATCAAATTTAAGCAATATGGCATTGGCTGCCCTAATTTTGACCATTATTTTTTACCCTATGTTGCCTATTAGCACCGAAAAATTGCACAATGTTTACCTTTCCTGTGGCAATAAGGTTTGCACGGATACCCGAAAAATTGAACCCGGAAGTCTGTTCTTTTGTCTGAAAGGTGGCAATTTCAATGGCAATTTATTTGCAGAAGAAGCGCTGCAAAAAGGGGCTTCCTATGTGGTTGTTGATGACGAGAATGTTGTTAAAGGTGAGCGCTACCTCTGGGTTGATGATGTACTAACATCGTTGCAGGCACTCTCCCATTATCACAGAAAGTACTTGCCTACAAAGATCCTCGGAATTGGTGGCAGTAATGGTAAAACCACTACCAAAGAACTGGCACTTTGCGTAATAAAATCCTTTGCAACCGTTAAAGCAACTGCCGGCAATTTGAACAATCACATTGGTGTTCCATTAACATTGCTTGGGCTGGATGAACGGGTGAATGTCGGCATCATCGAGATGGGCACCAACCACCCCGGTGAAATGAAGGTACTCTGCGATCTGGCAATGCCTGATTTGGGCATTGTTACCAATGTAGGTAAAGAACACCTGGAAGGTTTTAAAGACATCGAAGGAATCGCACGCGAAGAGAGTGAACTGTACCTAAACCTAATACAGCATGATGGTTTTGCACTGGTAAATCTGGATGACCCCTGGCTAGGCAATATGGCAAAACGATTTTCAAAGTGCTTCACCTATGGTGTTGATTCAGAGAAAGTCGACCTGAAAGCCATCATACATCGAGCAATGCCAAAACTGGAGATAGCATTTATTTACCAAGGCACACAATATGGGCCATACACTGCCGAATTAGGTGGTGCCTACAATGCTTGTAATATGGCGGCCGCAATTGCAGCGGGAATAGCACTCGGCGGAGATGTTGAAACATGCATCAGGGCTGCTTGTGCATATTTACCGGCCAATAACAGAAGTGAATGGAGGCAAACCAATAACAGAAACATTCTGCTGGATGCCTACAATGCCAACCCCAGCAGCATGGAGGCGGCATTAAAATCGTTTGCGGAAATGGGAAATGAGGGAGCCGTATTTCTAGGCGACATGCTGGAACTGGGCGATCATGCAGCAGCCGAACACAAAGCTATTTTTGACCTGGCGGTATCGCTTGGGTTTAAAGACGTGTTTGTTTGCGGCCCTGAATTCTTGAATGCAGCCGGATCCTATCCCCATGCATTTAAGAGTACAGAAGCATTGCTTGCATGGCTTTCCACCAATCCCCCATCATGCAAATATGCGCTGATTAAAGGCAGCCGGGGCATGAAGATGGAGGCGCTGTTGCCGGTACTAGAATAAAAAAGCCGAAGCAATGCTTCGGCTCTATATTTTCAAAAATTCAATTATTAATCCCGGCTGTTTAGTTTGGACAGCAATCTGAGAATTTCAAGGTACAACCAAACGATGGTGACCATCAAACCAAAGGCGCAAAACCATTCCATATATTTTGGGAAACCCGATTTGCTTCCTTCTTCAATCATGTTAAAATCAAGAATGAGGTTAAATGCAGCAATGCCTGCCACCACTGCAGATATTACAATAGAGAGTGTGCTGCTGCCAGCATACCAGTTATTTCCGGTTATCCAGGTAACAATCATATTGATCAGGTAAAACAATGCAACACCAAGTGTAGCCATTACGATTACTTTGGTGAACATGGGCGTGGCACGAAGTAAACCGGTTCTGTAGGCAAGCAGCATAGCTGCAAACACCAGTAAGGTAACCCCAACTGCTTCCATCACAATGCCGGGATACATGTATTCAAAGAACATGGAAACCAACCCAAGAAAAACACCTTCAACCGCAGCATACAAAGGAGCAAGAACAGGAGCCCAGCTTTTTTTGAAAATAATCACCAAACTGAGTATAAAACCCAGGATGGCACTTCCAATCAGCCAACCCCTTATACCTTCTGCAGCTGTGGGATCACCACCCATTTTCCACCAAATCCAGGCGGCGGGAACCAGCAGGGTAATAAAGAGTAAAATGGACTTGTTGATGGTACCTTTCATGGTCATAACCTCACCGCTGTAAACACCGGATGTGGCCTGACGTGCGTTCTCAAAAGACTTTTCTGACAAAATAGGATTTGACATGTAGATTATGTATTAAGTTGTAACTACGAATATACAGAATTAACGCAGCAAATGCAAGGTACCTTTGGTAGAATACTCCTTGTTTCTAAAATCGGTGTATTCACATACATAAATATAGACACCAGACGGGCAGGGCTTTCCGAGATAACTTCCATCCCACCCAAGTTCAGCATTGGTAGTTGTAAACAATTTTTCACCCCAGCGATTGAAAATGGTGAATTTATAGGTTTTCATGCCACCTGAAGTAGGTAAAAACCTTTCGTTTATGCCATTGGCATCGGGACTGAATGCATTGGGAATAAAGATGATTGGTTCATAAAATATGCGAATATCATTACTCCAGCTTTCCCGTTTCAGCGGGCCATTTTCAATGGCTTTTATTCTAAAATACTGACCATAGTGGTCCTTGCCGTTATCAAATGTGACAGTCTGCGGCGAATAGTAAGTGTTATAAAGGGTATAACCCGATCTGTTTTCAAGTAACCTGTACAATTCATATCGTTCAATACCATTTGGCCAACCCAGATAGTCCGTGAAGTTCAGCGACATGCTGAAAGGGCCAATTTTTTTACCTCTTAGCAAAATATCGGTATTGGTATTACTGTATATGCTATCTCCACAAAGGTTTACGATAACCACACGATACTGATAACTGGAACTGTCGGTAAGTGCTGTTTTATCTTCAAAAATTGTGTCGGCCAGACTTGCGGTACCAATGCTGGCAAAACCCACTTCACCCCTTGCCTTGCGTTGTATGATGATGGTGTTATTATATCGGGGTGCATTGAGCAATGTATAATAAATATGTACCGTTTTGTCTTCGCCAGGAGGTGGATTCACAGTTACCATACTGCTAAATATGGCTGGGTTATCAATAAATATATTCTGTTTTACAGTATCACCCAAACAACCGAAGCTGCTGGTTTCTACCACCCATATTTTGTTGTTTTGCTGTCCGCTCCAGTCCACAATTGCAAAAGCATCCGTTGCATTGGGAGCGGGATTAAATGTACCTCCTGTATTACCCCAGTTAAAGGTGCTGCCAGCATAACCGGTAACAGCGTATTTGTATGAGCTGAGGCGTGGGTAACAAATGATGTCATTGCCAGAAACGGAGGATGTTTTAGGCCTTGGGTGAATGATTAGCTGGGTATCAATCCATGGACCAATGCAGCCATATGGACTGGTCTCGCGAACCCTAACCGTGTAGGTTCCGAAAGTATCGCCTGAAAAAGCAATGCTATTGCTACCCTGTCCGGAAAATGAAATGCCATTCAATTCCCATTCATAGGTAGATCCGGCAAACCCGGCCATGGTAAATGCAACCTGACTGCGGGTCTGGCAAAACTCGAAATCTCCGTTTATGGGAATGGTATTGGGATAGGGCCACAGATTAACCAGCCGAGCCCGAACGGGCGATAAACAGGGCAAACCTGAAACAGAATCGTAGGCGGTGGCTTGCACACCCACTGAACCCATGCCTGCAGCACCCCAGTCAACAATTATACTGGGTGTATTTTGTCCAGAAACAATGGTACCGCCAGTTACAATCCAGGTGTAGCTTTCTCCGTTCACTGGCAAAATACTGTAAGATTTACCTTTGGTAAACGCACACATGCTGGTATCTCCTTTCGGTAATTGACCTGCAAGGGCATGGTTTTTCACAACCCTTAACTTGACGGTATCTCCTACACAACCAAATTTATTAACCTCCTGCACATTGACAAAGCCAATGCCCATACCACCCCAATTAACACGAATTAATGGGCTCATGCCTCCGAAGGCCTGAATACCGCCGGAAATATTCCATTGATAAACAGAGCCGGGAGTTGGCGGCACCACCTGGTATTCAATATTTCGGTTGTTAGGACATACCGATGTGGGACCTGTTAATGGCGGCGTATTGGGAAAAGAAACGAATACAAATTGGGTGTCGGGTGGACTGCTGCAGCCCTGTCCATTGGTAACGATGAGTATAACATGACCGTTGCCCCTTGTATTCCATCGCACAGTAATGCCCGGCTGATTTACAGCTCCCAAAATACTGCCACCTGCTACCGTCCACTGGTAGGTTTGACCTGCCACAGATGCTGCATTGAATGCTGCGGTGCTGTTGAGACAAACCGTATCATTACCGGTTATATCGGGCCTGGGAGGCGCTGTTTTAAGCGCAATGTTGATGGATCGGGGCCCTACCCTGCAACCATTGCGGCTTATGATGAATAATTCCAGTTTTCCGGCCGTTCCGGATCCCCAGTCAATTAAAACATTGTTTTTGGTTGAATCACCCTGAATGCTGCCACCGATAACCCTCCATAGATAACTGTTGCCAGTTGTTATGGGTGTTGTAGTATATAAAACCCCTTTTGTATTTTGGCAAACCTGCAGCGGTCCGGTGGGGTTTTCGGCCGGATTAAATGGCCTCACAAAAATGAGTACATTTTCATTGATAAATTTGGAAGGACAGCCGTTATCATAGGTCTCAAACGTAACGCGATACGGTTCTGTGCGGGCGTGGTTACAATCGGTTTTCCAGCAAAATCTGGCGGTGGTGGTTTTTGTGCCTGATGCGGTTGCCGGGGTTATGGTAGCCCTGCTACCTGTGAACCCATTGGAGCCGGTGAAAACATCACCGAAAGCCCGCAGGGTTACCACGTCCTTAACATCCAAATCGGTGGATGTAACATCTTTACATATTTGCTCACCGGCCTCCACAAACCAGGTTTTGCTGCCGCCTTCATAGCTTAGGCGAGGCTTATTATTGGGTTTGCAGTTGATAACAAGAATCTGCAAATCCTGGCGAATGGTGGATATGGGAATACCATTTCTCCATTCAGTAACTTCTATGGCCACCGCAAAGCGGCCCACCGTGCGTGATAAATAGGTTGTGAGTCCATTAAATGCGTCAATCTGAGCCAGTCCGCCACTTCCAAAAGGAGCCGTGGCACTGAAGCCACTTTTGTATTCCACCGTTGGGAAAGAAGTCATAACGGAAGGACAATTATCATAAATTGGCGTGGTTCCTGATGCTCCCTGCCATGGGGTTACAAAACGATATGAAAGCGAATCTCCGTCTGGATCTATGGTGCGGTTTCGTATGGTGGTGGTGTCATTCACACACATGAACGGAATGGGCATATCCTGAAAAACAGGAGAACTGTTTTTTAAGGACGATGCCGGTATAAAGCCATAATAAGTTTGTCCCTGATAGGGCGTTCCTGAGTTATCATCACGAAGGTTGTTTTGGGTATTACGACAGCATCGCTCCCACTTAAGATGATAACCTGTGCTGTTATTAGGCAGTGTGATTGTAGTTTCATAAATACCCTGATCCAGACACGCACTCTTCACTTCAGGACATGTGGTGTTGCCAACAGGATCCACTTTGGTAGAGCGAACCAAATTGATGTTACGGGAATCGTAGTAGGTTCTGTTTGAATTGTAAACGCAAAGCGTAATTTCTTTATCGAACGGCACCTCATTGTCTGTATTGTCATTTATACAATCCCGATAAACATAAAGGGTAACCCTGTATTGTGAACTGCTGCCATTGCTGCCAATAAAACGATACGTAAGGTAACCTCCAACCAGGTGTGTGGCCGCAAGCTGACTTATTGACAGTACTGCCAACACAAAAACCACAAGCCACTTTACTGAAAACCTCACTTTTTACCTTTTATACAAATATAGACAAGAATTATGCCTCTTTTGTTGTGTATGAATCATGGAAAATGACAATACGCTTATTTTTGTAGCATGTTTTACAAACCGGACTGTCTTCATTTCCTGGGGCATATCCCCTGCAAACCCCATAAAACCTCGGGTTATCACTGTTCCGATTGTCCGGCCTACACCCCAATTGAGAAACGTATTCTCATCATAAAACTGGGTGCCATTGGCGATGTAATCCGCACCACTCCCCTGATTACACGCTATAAAGCAATGTATCCGAATGCAAAGTTCACCTGGATTACCCTTTCGCCTGATATTTTACCTTCCGGTGAAATTCATGAAATACTTAAACTGAACACCGAGGCCGTTTTGCAGGTGCAGCATACCGACTGGGATATTGCCATTAACCTGGATAAGGAAAAAGAAGCCGGCGCGTTGCTGAAATCGGTGAATGCAAAGGAGAAATTTGGTTACATACTGAAAGATGGTGCCATACAGCCGGTGAATGAACTGGCCAATCACAAGTTTGAAACCGGATTGTTTGATGATGTGAGCAAGTCCAACACGAAAAATTACTGCACCGAAATATTTGAATTGTGTGGTATGGAATATGGCGGTGAGCCCTATTTGCTGGACAACCATGCCGACAAGGGTTTTGTTTGGAACTTAGACCGCAGCAAACCGATTATTGGATTAAACACCGGCTGCGGTGACCGCTGGACCACCCGGTTGTGGAGCATAGAAAAATGGGTGGAACTGGCTAAAAACCTTCAAACTCAGGGTTACCATGTTTTGCTGCTGGGCGGAGCGCAGGAGCATGAGCGGAATTTGCTGATTCAGCAAGGTTCGGGTGCCGATTACCTGGGACATTTTCCTTTGAAGCAATTCATCAACCTGATAGACCAGTGCAATCTGGTGGTAACGCAGGTTACCATGGGTATGCACCTAACGCTGGGATTGCGCAAAAAAATTGTGCTGATGAACAACATCTTCAACCCCTATGAGTTTGATTTGTTTGGTAAGGGCAAAATTGTTGCGCCGGCCAAGGCCTGCAAGTGTTTTTACAAAGGAAGCTGCGTGGATGGAACCAGTTGTATGGAAACGCTGGAGCCCGGTGTGGTATTGGATGCGGTAGCCGAAGTAATGGCAATATAAAACCTCTTTTCATTTTCGGGGAAAACCCCTATTTTTGCACCCTCATTTGGCGAGGTAGCTCAGCTGGTTAGAGCACAGGATTCATAACCCTGAGGTCGGCAGTTCGATCCTGCTCCTCGCTACGAAAAAAGCCCCGTAATGGGGCTTTTGTTTTTTAATTGGGGTTAAAAGGTCAGCGTATCAAGTTAATGCTTCCACTTACCCTTTTGGTTGACAGGTTTTGAAAATCGCTGGCAACAAGGTGATAAAAATACGTTCCTTCGGGCAATAGAACTCCCGTATTCATCAAACGGCCGTTCCATGATTTTTCTGCAGGCAAACTGTAGGAAGCCACATTGACACCCCAGCGAGAATATATCTGAACATCAACCTTGTCCCACCCTTTGTAATAGATTTCCCATAGATCGTTTTTGCCATCGGCACCGGGGGTGAAAACATTGGCCAGTAAAACGATTCCGGTAACGGTATAACCATAAGCCATGAAGTAAACGATATGCTTACCAGGTTTTAGCGATAATGTGTGATTGCCCGAATTATATGAAATTGCAGAATGAGTGACCAATATGCGGATAGTTGCACCGGCAATGGATTCTCCGGAAAATGCATCTGTTACTTTGCCCTGCACCTTTATGTATTGTGACATTAAAGAGCACTGCAGAAACAAGATCAAAAGAGCACAGCTGGTTTAAGAGAATACAAAACAAGATTGAAGCGTTTCTAATAAACCTATACATCAACAATTATATCAGTTTTCTCATTTTAACATCAACCATCATCTTACTCCCTTTTTCCGTTAGCTTCCAGTAGGTTTCCTGATCGTGTACACTTCTTTTTTTGACACTCTGTTCAATAAGTCCTAAGCCCATAAAAATAACCCTGATATCATCACTAAGAGAATCTAAGTTAATTATATCAGCATTTATTTTGCCAACAACAATTGGATGATATCCTTTTGTTTTATTTAAATTACTGTATACTTCATCTCCCTGATGCATTTCAATGATCGGCAAATCGTTTTTATTAACAAGTATTTCTTGCATCAAACCCGTAAAATGTTTAACATTTATATTTAATTGTAAATTAATATCTTTCAAAATAGAAGTATTAAATTCGGCTTGAGAGATTTCATTAATCATTCTTGGGGCGACTTCGGAAAAGACGGATTCTAAACCAATTTTAACACCATTTTGCGTAAATTCTATGTCAGGACAGATGGCAGTACCAAACGAAAGTCTATCCTCTTTACAATAAACCTGCAATTTCCAAAAAACATCGCAAGGAATGCTTTTTAATAATTCATTTGAATTATTGTCTTTGAATTCCGCCACTTTATGAAGTATATGAGCGGTTATTTCTTGTAAATAATCCAGCCCTTGCTTCTGGGTTTTGAAAAAATCAGAAAGGTCATTTGATAAGTTCCAAGGGAAATTTTCATTCGCTTTCTCATAAGGTTCTTCAGGCATTCCATCCATAAAGTTTCCTGTTATGTATGTTTCGTCTACCGGATTCCATTCTCGGCCTTGCCCAGTACTTGCATCATTAATAAATTCTCCTGCATAGTATCTACCGTTTGGCCATATATATATTCCTGTGCCTGTAAAATTACCTTGAACAAATTCGCCCTCGTAGTAAGTTCCATCATTCCAGTAATATGCACCATATCCATGTCCATTTCCAGTTATGGGGTCTGTCTCACCTACGTAAATTGAATCGGCATATTTTTTTCTTTGGTTTGTTTCTTTATTTATTATTTTCTTTTGAACAAAATTCATATTGTCTTCTGGGTTTGAAAGATTGTCATCGTCTCCTTCCTCTACCCATTCCCCATTTTTCATTATACCCTCCGATACATCTCCATCATCGTGCGTAATTTTCGCTTTGCCTTCCGTAAATTCACCATGCACCCAAGTTCCCTCCTGAAAATCTCCATTTGGCCACCTAAATATACCTTCACCATGCAGATCCAATTCTTCATCGAAGGTTCCGGTGGCAATGCTTCCATCCGCCCATATTATTTTTCCTTGCTGCAATAATCCGTGTTCAAATAATCCTTCTTCAATAACCTGCTCTCCCGAATTATTGAGGTTTGATTGTTTTCCTAGACCATGCAATGCTGCGTCCTCATCAAAGTTTCCCTCCCATACCGAACCATCTTCAAATACAATCTTACCTGAGGTAATGTTAAAATTATTAAAATTCCCTTCTTCGACTATCCATTCTCCTTCTTCATCAATGTATTTACATTTCCCTTTTATAAAATCATCATTTTCCCAATCTCCTTCAAAGCGTACACCAGATTCATCGGTATATTCATGGTAGCCGTTCTTTAAAACACTATTTACAAGGTTAGCATCTTCATTTTTTTTGAGATCTGTTTTTGAACCAACCCATTTAGCAAGCATAGCACCTGGCTGGGTGCCCACTTTATATTTGCCTTTAAACGAAAAATCTTCAGAAAAAACAAATTCAAACAAACCCTCTTTGCCTGAGTTTTTCCAGATACCAGATACAACATTACCGGAAACTGTTCCTTCAAGCACCCCTGCTTTCGAATATCTGCCGATTACCTTTTCATCTGTTTGATCCAAAACCAAATCGCCTTGGTTTGTGATATAATTACCCGTTGTATTTATCATTAATTAGGAAAATAACTACCTCCAAATAGACTTTATCCACGTCATCAAATCCCTTAGGTATCTAATTTTAACTGAACTGGTAATATTGGGTGGCTTCTCATTTGCAAACCTAATTAACAATCTTAACGATTACAAATGGTAGATTGGGCCATTAAACCGGTTTTTTGACGCTGGCAAACTCAAATCAATCCCAGCGCCAGCCGGCATACAACTCCGGGTTGAGGTCGGCAGTTCGATCCTGCTCCTCGCTATGAAAAAAGCCCCGTAATGGGGCTTTTTGATTTTTAATTGGGGTTAAAAAGTCAGCGTATTAAGTTTATACTTCCACTTACCCTTTTGGTTGACAGGGTTTGAGTATCGCTGGCAACAAGGTGATAAAAATACGTTCCTTCGGGCAATAGAACTCCCGTATTCATCAAACGGCCGTTCCATGATTTTTCTGCGGGCAAACTGTAGGAAGCCACATTGACACCCCAGCGAGAATATATCTGAACATCAACCTTGTCCCACCCTTTGTAATAGATTTCCCATAGATCGTTTTTGCCATCGGCGCCGGGGGTGAAAACATTGGCCAGTAGGAGTTCCAACACCTCAAGGGTTGAATCACAATTTTTGATATTGATTTTTTGAAAAACAGTGTCTTCACCGCAGTCAAATTTTGCAACGCAACGAACATTGTAAGTGCCCGGTCCCGAAAATTTGTGCCCTGGGGAAACAGACGCAGATTGGTTGGCTGCTCCGCTGCTGGGATCGTCGAAGTTCCAGCTTATGCTCTTGATTGCAGAACTAGCAGTTGCTGAAAATGAGATATTTTGCCCTGCGCAGGAATCTCCGGAAAATGAAATTTTTAATCCGTTTACTACCGGCGAATAAACCCATTTGGGAAGGCCATAGCCCCCACCACCTCTTTGGTTTGCAATAACAGATTCCCTGTAATCGCATGCGGGACCGGGCAGGTCGGGATTGGCGATGGCATCAAGGCCACCAACCAGCGTATATATTTTACCATCGGGTCCCAATTGCAAACTTGCCGCCGATTTATTGATTACCACATATTCGCTTGCCTTGATGGCCGAAGCAGTCGGTAAACTCACATCATACTGATAAACACCACTTACCAAATCGCTGGTGTAAAGAAATTTGCCATTGGGTGAAAATTCAAACCCGTAGGCGAGTCCGGAGACTGCCAACTTCCAGGAAATGGAATTTGATAAAACACCAGTGGCGTTGTTAAAATCATACATTTCTATGGTTTGGTCAAAGAAGTTACAGCATACCAGTTTATTGAATTGCCGATTTACCTTCAAATGACCCGAACCTGCCCCGTGACCCGCCCCAACCAATGAAATAACCGGTTTTGGCTGAAAGCCAGCAGCAGTTAGGCGAAAGGCAAAAAAACTGTCACTGGGAATTCTGTTAGTAACAACCCAAAATTCATTGCAATTGGCAGCGGGAATCACCTCTGCCCTTTCCGAATTGGTGGTGAGGAGCAGTATGTTTTTCTGGGTAGCCACCACATCTCCCTTTCCTCCATTCAGCTTCATGTCTACCAGACTGTAACGCAGGCCCTGATTGCTTTGCCCTGAAGAACCTTCATCAATGGTTACGATGTAATACAGATGAGAACTTCCGGGTTTGGGAACAATAATCGCAGCGGTGGTGGAAGACAATAAAACCGGTGAACCTCCCAAAAGTCCGGTTCCATTGGGCATGATGGTGTTGGTAGAATCCCATACGCGCACTCCGTCTGTGTAGAACAACAGTCTGCCGGTATTTCGGTCCGCCACCGAGGCACATCCCTCACTCACCTGTATTGCAGAACCACCAACATAGCTCGGTGGATTTACATTAAAATCCAAGCCGGCATTGCTACCAAAACGCCATTGATTGTTCTGTTTTTGGGCCCAAATAGCATTGATGTTGCCGAGTAATAAAAATATGAATATGACTACAGGCAATTTCATTATATCACATAGGCTAAATTGGAAACAATCCTGTTTAATGTATTGTTTTGGTTTGGCATTATGCAGATTTATATAGCTCAATCGGCTGTAATTCAAATAGTCAATCAGTGCTTTTTGCATCATTCCAAAAGCATAACGATGCCGGACATTTGTCTGTCTGGCTTAAGGAAGGTTTTGTATTTAAGCAGATATATGTATGGTCCTGATGGGCATTGCAAACCTTGCAACTTACCGTCCCAACCGGCTGTAGCAGATTGTGATTCAAATATTTGCTGTCCCCACCTGTTAAATACAAGCATCCGGTAATTTTCAAACTTGCAGGTAGAAACCGGCGTAAAAATATCGTTAATCCCGTCAACATCAGGAGTAAATGCGCCTGGAACAAACAATCTACAATCTGCTATAATACTGTCAGGATCTGGATTTACGATTGAATCACAGTTTACAATTACAATTTGATCTGTACCAACACCGCAAGGTCCATAGACAGTAACTGAATAAGTTCCGGGAGTATTTACTGTAATGGATTGAGTGGTTGCCCCATTTGACCACTGGTATGTTGCTCCGGGATTAAGTGCATTTAAAGTATAGGATCCACCAAAATCGCACAGTTTTACAGTATCAGGTCCTAATGAAACGAATGTTGAGTCGTAATTTTCGAATAGCCAGGCTGGAAAATTAGGCAAGCCCAAAAATGCACCGGGTAAATTTAAAACTACCGGTTGCAAAGCTGCATTTGAACTATTAGGACAGTTGATTCTTGCCAGTGTAACCAAATTTTGACCCGGGTTTGGGGTCAGATAATAAATCTTACCATCAGGGCCCAGTTGCATTTGACCGATTGTGGCTCCATTACCATTATTGATTGTTCCAATAGATGTTGCAGAATTGGGAATTGATGCTGCCTGTAAGTTGTATTTCAAAACGAAAGAATTCGAAATTTCATAAAGAAATCTGCTATTGGGTGAAAATTCAAACTGCTCGCCGGGATTGCTGAATAATACTGGATTTGAAATAGTTCCGCTATTATTGTCGAAATCCAGTAAATATTGTGAAATTCGAACTTTTCTACCATTAGGCGATGCTTTAATGACGCCTCCATTTCCTCCAACGGCCTTATAATTACTAACAAAACTGACGCCTGATGGTGCTACCCGGTAAACACCTATGCCTGTAGAATCCTGATTTATCAGTATCCAATAATCTCTTTTATTGGCATGGCGAATTGCACAAAGTCCTTCGATGGAGGGTTGGTAAACCGGCTGATCTGCAATCACTACACCACCAAGGCCGCCATTCAAATTCATATCCACCGTAAAATATCGAAGTCCGCGACCCAATGGCTGAGCTGCAAGGACAGCAGGAGATGCACCAATATAATGCTCGATTTCATCCATGGTGAAAACATAATAAATTCCAGGTTGACCCGGAGCTTCAAAAATCACAGAAGATTGCGCTGCGCTAAATCCCCCGCCTTTTGTTCCCTGCATATCGTACATGACAGCATTATTTCTATTCCAGATATGACCGCCATCCTGCCCGCTAAACGAAGGTTCGCGACCTCCGCCATTGGTATAAAAAAGCAGATTGCCCAGGGAATCGCAATAGGAAGCAGAGCCCTCAAAAGTTTGCATGGCACTTCCTGACACCTGAACCGGATTTCCACTACTGAAATCAAGTGCTATTCCATCACCAAAATGCCAAATATGCGCTTGTTTTTGGGCCCAAAGACCATGGTTGTTAACCAACAGACAAAATACAATTATGACTTTTAAAAGTCTCACAAAACCTATTTTTATTTTAAACAAATGGTTTATGTATTATGTTTTTTTTTTTAAGAATCAAAAACAAAAGTCAACCCTAATTCAGCGCAACACCCACCACAAAACCCAGCCAGGGCTTGCGGTTGTATATCCAGACATTTCGGTCTGGACTTAACAAATGATCTAGCCCTACGGCCAATCCAAAACTGGCCATGTTGGTTTCCAGAAAACCTGCAAAACCCGCCTGAATGATCATGCCATTGTACTCATCGGGCCTCTTGCCCCGGGTTGTGAAAGGACTGATGAGCGTGGCGCCGGGACCGGCAAAAAAACCAAAATCATATCCGCGGTTGCTGATTTTACACCGGTTCTTTCCTACCGGACTTGTGGTATTCTCCAGCGAAAAACGATCGTGCCGCCAGCCGGCATACAATGCCAGATTCAGGTCGGTGGAAAGTTGTGCCGGCAAGCCCGAAACCGATGGCCGGTATTTCATGAGCACCGAAGTTATGTCGATGTCAAGGCCTTGCTTTTTCAGTACGATTTTTTGAAAAACCGGGCTGTCCGTATACGCCATGGGTATTTTCAGAAAAGGCACGTTGTTTACATGCGAATTCGATGCAGCATGAATGCTAATGGCTGATTCATCTACCTCTGCATAAACCCTGTTGGTCTGTCTTATGCCATCATCCAATGCATAGTAGCCGCTGTTCAGTCCGTGCAGAGATGCCTTTTCCAGTGTTTTACAGGAGAATTGGCAAACCGTTGTTATGATAAAAGCACACAGATAGCGGCATGTTTTTGCAAAAAATAATAACAGTGATCTGAGCCGATCGAACATTTGCATATTCAAAAATAAGAAGGGCCAAATCAAAATATCGCTTGAGCTGATTTAATTCCTAAATGGCGATATTAGATTGCAGGGGCTCTTTATTTTCAGCAGGCCTTTAACTAGCGTGGCGACGGTAATGCAATTGCACCAAGCCCTTTTCATAAGATTTTACATTGAGCAACTCAAGATTTTTCTCTGCATAGCCATCTTCCATAAACAATCTTTTTCCACCGCCCAGCAATACAGGAATGATGGATATTACAAATTCATCAATGAGGTCATGATGTAAGAAGGCCCTTACTATTTCAGCCCCCCCATCGCAAAAAATATTCTTGCCGCACTGATTCTTGATTTGTTTGATCAGCTCCACCAAATCTCCATTATAGTATTTGGCTTCTTCCATGGCGGGCCTGGGGGTTCGGGTGATCACAAATACTTTTTTATCCTGATGGGGAAATGCACCTGTCGCCTTTACCACCCAGTCATGGGTTTTTCTGCCCATGATAACAGTGTCAACATCACGCATAAAAGCCGTGTATCCGTAGTCCTCGCCTTCTTTTTCTACCATGGAAAGAAAGCTGAGATCATCACCCGGCTTGGCGATGTAGCCGTCTAAACTGGCTGCTATGTAAAGTATTACTTTGGGTTGGTTCATCTTTTAAAAACATGAATATTTTAGGATATTTTAGATCACCACTGGTTATGGATTATGGTTGTGTTTGCACAGGATTTGTATACATAATTTCCCACTGGTGACCGTCAAGGTCTGCAAAGCTATCATAATACATCCAGCCGTGGTCAACAATTTCTTTGTAGCGCGTTGCGCCGTTTTCAAGGGCAAGTTTCACGGTTAAATCCACTGCTTCTCTGCTTTCCACCTCAAGCGCAGTGAGCAGCTGGGTTGTTGTACCGTCTGCAATGGGCCTGTTTGTGAATGTACTAAACAGGTTGTGCGATATGAGCATTGAATACATCAATCCATCGTTCAGCACTAGGCAAAGTGCGTTTTCGTCGGAGAATTGCTCATTAAAAGCAAACCCCAGTTTTGTCCAAAAGTCACGCGTTTTGGGTATATCAGAAACCGGAAGATTGATAAAAATTGATTTTGCTTTCATGGGAGATTCAGGTTTGTATGTTTTATGGGCAGGTTGAGCTGCACAATATTAAAATAGTATGCTTAACCATTAACTTAAAACCACCAAAATTCATTGATTATTACGCTTTGTTGTATTTGTAAATGAGTAATTTAAACTGGCGAAGACAAAATGAAGTTGAATAAAATTATATCGACTGGTTCCGTTTGATCCACCCTCTAGCAGTCTGTAGCCGATGTTTCCTTGTAGGTTTTTTGCGAAACTATACCTTCCGGATATTGAAAGGTCAATTGCTCTGCCTTTACTGGCAGCCAGGCCTTCTCCAAAGAAATCAACACCCATTTTTTGAGAAATATCCCAATGGGCAATCAGGTTGATAAGCGGTACGAAACCAATGCTAAAATTTTCTTGTGTAAATTCACTGTTCTTCAGAGAGAAGCCCGCATCTCTAATTTTTGCCGATAATCCCAAGCCAAATTTAAAATTGTCTTTACATACAATGTTTCGATTGTAGGTGAAGCGATAAGAATTAAACTTGTATACAGCTTCAATAGGCATATTCGCTTTAAAGTTTTTCCCATCAAACAGTATATCCTTTTCTATTGTTCCGGTTGTCACAATTTTTAAGGGAGCATAAAGAATTGAAAAGTGATTTTTTTTATTTAAGATGTATCCGGCGCGCAGTCTGAAAAATGGACTTATTGCGGTCTGAAAATCATTTTTAAGAGAAACTAATGTTCCATTACTGCCGTTGCGAATGTCATTCATTCCTGTATAGCATGCTCCTGATTCCAGGTTAGCGAAGGGCTGAGCAGTCGCGGTCAGACCCGCATTCATACAAAGAATAAGAATCCAATATCTAGACCGGGAAACAAGTTTATAGAGCAAGGCATGCATATTTAGTTTTGATTTTGAAGTGGGTGGATAAAACTTGCTTATTGGCGCAACCAAATTACAAATATTTTCTTACCTGATGGATATATTATGCAAATGGCATTGCTTTTTTGATCCATTTTTGGGGCTGTCTTTTGTTTATAAATAATCGAAAGGGCTTTTGATTTTATTGATTTTTATTTCCTGCCCCGGACAGCAGCGGCAGCGCCGGCGAGTGAGGCGGTTGCGGTTGCCCGTGCGAGGAGGCGACCGGCAGGAAGCCCCCGCAGCCGGAGCAACCGCCCGCAAACCGATGCCGGCCTATAGCGAATGGCCGGAAAAGGCCCTGAAAATCAATTGAAACTCAACTACGGCTTTGCATACGGCAAACGCCCTACCCCGCTGCCGGTAAAATACGCATCGAGGCCCTGACTGATGAGCACCTGCGCGGGCTCCAGATTGACGAACCCGTCGGGCTGCACCTCTACCCCATTGCACTGCACCTGACTGATGCTGCCGACGATAAGTGCCGTATCATTTAACGGAATGGGAATGAGCTGCTGAAATTGCATGGCGATGCGCACCACGGCCTGCTCCACACAAGGCGCAGAAAAACCGGGCAGGTAATGCTCGCCAAAACCCACACACTGAAACTCGGACTCGCTTTCGGCATAGCGCGCGGAAGTCTGGTGGGCTTGTTTCATATACTCAGCCGACACATAATTGAGGGTGTACTCGCCAGTATCCAAAATATTTTGCAGGGTGTGGCGCTGCACGCCTTCGGGTGCCGGACGGCTGATGAGTCCTAGCAACGCCGGATTGGCGCCCAGATGAATGAGGGAATTGAAAATGGCGAGGTTGCTTTGCCCGCCCGCCGATTTGGTGCCCACGAGCACGGCCTGCCGGTAACCGGCCAGTGAATTGATAAAAGTGGTTCTGTAGCGCTGTTCAAGCTGCTCTATTTGTTGTTGGTGAATGTGCATGGTTTATAAGTTTTTGTGCAATTGCTTCTCCACCTTTTTCCAATAGGCGAAAAACGAGGGATAATAGCTGGTTACTTCGGGCACGATCCAGTCGCGGGGCTCTTCGGTGCCTTGGTAGCCATGGTTGAAGGGATGTTCTTTATAATGAATGTTGTTGAGGCCATGTTGTGCAACTAGATCATGAAAGGAACCCACAAAAACCTGCAAGCCGGGAATGTTTTGGGCCAGCGCGAGCATGAAGTTGATGCAGTTGCTGCTGACGGGATATTGGGCGAAAAATTCGAGATCCAGCAATAGGATGCGGTTGCCGGGCTGGTCATTGTGCCAC
>JBILTS010000134.1:0-5714 GCA_044371405.1 Bacteroidia bacterium | reverse complement strand
CATAAAACCGGATATGGTGGTTGATATTTCAGACAGTTTTGCACAAAAAATGCAAGCCATCAGGGCTTTTGCCACTCAGTTTTACAGAGAGGGTGACGATGGGCCCCAAACTCCCATCAGCTCTGCCGAATTTCTACATTTTATTGAAGCCCGGGCACGTGATTTTGGCCGAAGCATAGGCGTTGAATTTGGCGAGGGGTTCACTGCGGAAAGACCATTGGGAACAGGCAATTTGTTGTCATTCAAATAAATTTAATATAGTTTGCGTTATGGTTTGTATATTGAAAAATGCAAGATCCATAGCCCTTTTCTTTTCCTGGTTGCTGTTTCAAGGTCTATTCGCACAGAAAGTGAGCATCGATCGGCTCATGGCGATTAAGCCCATCGGTATTGGTACCCAAAAAGTAATACCATACCCCGGTATGTTTTACTTGCCAATGCCCTTTTCGTCCGCTGAGTTTAAAGATGTGTCGCAGTTGAATGATATTCCATCACCGGATAAAATTCATTCCGTAGCACTCGTTTATACGCGATTCAGGGAAGTAGATACTTTCAATCAGCCCAAGCTCAATTATTATCGATTTCAAAACCTCAAAAAGGTTTATCCTGCAGTGTTTGACGATACTTCCATTCAGTGGAAAATCATGGAACAAAGACAGGCAACCGAAAAAGAGGATGCCATGAAATGTTTTCATGGATTTATCATTTTGCTAAAGAATGAACCGCCAAAAATTCTCATTGAGAAGGAACTGTCCATGATGAAATCAGTACTTGACAGTTATCATGACAGTTTGACCTGGGTGCCTGAAAAAATTACCTGGAAGGTAAAAAAAGTAAAGGAGGAAACCGGTTTGTATTTACCCGTAAATAAAAATAAAGAAAAACAGGGCATTCGTTACACGAGCAGTTTTTTGGGTATAAGGAAAAAAGAATACAAAACCCGTAGAGACAGTACTGTGCTCAAAAAAACAGGGGGCTATTATGCGAAAAAAGGTTATTTTGATACCTCGGTTTTTAAAAACGTGCATGAATACAACTTTCTGATTTCTCGCCGCTGGAGTAAGAAAATGGCCGTAGTTACAGATGTAACAGGGAGTATGGGGCCTTACAGTACACAGGTGATGCTGTGGCTGAAAAACCGGCCGGAAATATTGCTGCAGGGAAGGTTTGTGTTTTTCAATGACGGAGATGCCAAGCCCGACATGCTGAAAAAAATTGGCAGTACCGGTGGTATTCACTTTGCTGCATCCACCCATTACGATTCGGTTTATATGGCCATGGATCGAACCATGCGGGCAGGAACCGGCGGAGACATTCCTGAAAACAACATAGAAGCAGTGCTGGAAACCCTCCGGCATTGGCCGGATACTGATACTGTATTGCTGATAGCCGATAATGAAGCATCGGTGAAGGATATATCCTTATTAAAAAACGTGAAAAAACCAATAAGCGTGATGCTATGCGGTGCAACGGATAAAATCCACAAGGATTACATTGAAATCACCAAAACCACAGGGGGACGATTATTTGTGCTCAGTACCGAACTGGCCGATATGAAAAAGTGGCAGGTTGGCACAGAGGTGTTGATTCGCGGAAAGAAATACGAGTTCAGAAACGGAGAACTAGTCAGGAAGAGAACCTGATGGTTTTAATGTCGCCTTCCACCACAAGCCGGCCTAGGGTTTTAGCCCGAACTTCGTCAATGGTAACATCCTCGGCGATCTCGCGTAGTTCAAACCCCCTGTCGGTGATGTCGAAAACCCCCAGTTCAGTGACCACCTTTTTCACACAGCGAAGCCCGGTGATGGGGAGGGTGCATTCCGGCAGTAACTTGCTTTCGCCTGCTTTATTGGTATGCTGCATGGCCACAATAATGTTTTTGGCCGATGCCACCAGATCCATGGCTCCCCCCATGCCTTTCACCATTTTGCCGGGAATTTTCCAGTTGGCAATATCGCCTCTGTCGCTCACTTCCATGGCTCCAAGCACGGTTAAATCCACCTTGCCGGATCGGATCATTCCGAAGGAAGTGGCACCATCAAAGAAACTGGCCCCTTTGGCTGTGGTGATGGTTTGTTTCCCGGCATTGATCAAGTCGGGATCTTCCTCGCCTTCAAAAGGGAAGGGGCCCATGCCCAGCAAGCCGTTTTCGCTTTGTAAAATCACCTCTACACCCTCGGGTATATAATTGGCTACCAGTGTGGGAATGCCAATTCCCAGGTTTACGTAGTAGCCATCCTGCAATTCCTGCGCTATGCGCTTCGCGATTCCGTACTTGTCAAGCATATTGAATGCAAAATTCCGAAAAAAAACCGAAAGCCGTATGCCTTACATCACAACCTTCTAAGCATTTCTTTTGCTTCGGTATTGGCAGGTTGAATTCTCAGTGCTTCCGTCAGTTGCTTTCTTGCCTGGTCTGTATCACCCAGCTTAAGGTAGATTTCTGCCAGGTACAATCTCGCGTTTTCATTATCGGGATAAAGTGAAACGGTTTTTTTGAGATGCACAAGAGCTTTACCGCTGTTGCCACTCAGCCACTCTGCCACACCCAGATTCAATAGGGTTAATTCATGCTTGCTCTGCTGACTGATTTTTGCTGACAATACGTCTATGGCTTCTGAATATTTTTTGGTTCTGATCAATGCATTCCCCAGTTCAGCGGCAAAGTCTGCCTGCAGGGGCATTTTTTCCACGGCCAAACGGTACCATGTAACGGCGTGTTCTGTTTTTAGTGATTTGTCAAATGCTTTTCCAAGTCTGTAAGCGGTCCAGGCAGAGATACCTGAAGTATTTATCTTATCGGCCAAGGCCGTAATTTTATTCCATTGTCCATGTGCATAGTGATAATGGATTTCTTGTTCCGAACTGCCTTTATCAATGAGCATGCCGGCATTTTTGAGGTAAACCGGATTGGCATCAAATTTTTCAAACCAGGTTAAATAGGCCTGTAGTTGCATTTCGGGTTTTGGTGTTGGCTGATTAACAGCATATAATCCAACCGGCTTGCCAATGTCAGTGGCCTGTTCATTTTTGCCAGGTTTTCTAATGTAATGGTCGTGCACTGTAACATGAGGGATATCGGCTGTTCCGCTTTTCGGCATGTGACAACCTACGCAGTTGTTGTTCTTTTTCTGCAGTTCTGCAGCGGGTGCGTTGCATAACAATTTTGCTGCATTTCCGCCTTTTCCGTGGCAATTGTTACAGGCAGTGTTAAACAGTTCTGTGTTGGTTTTACGAACACTCACATGCGGATTGTGGCAGGTTATACAGGTAAGACTGTGTTTGCATTTGTTTTTGTTGGATGACTGAAAACAACGGCTCATCTGCAATCTTTCGGCATGTCCGGCCATGTAGAAAGCTTTTCCCTTTTCATGCATGGGCATATAGATTTCAAAAACGCTGTCCAAATGCATGCCGGGACGAAAATCAGTAAACTTTTTACCGGGTTTTAGCACGTTATTGCCCTGTAAATGACAACGCTGGCATATGTCTACCTGTAGCTTCCAGGGCAGCCGTGAGGGATTTACGATGGTTCTGTCGGCAACCTTGTTCACGTCCACTATGTTGCCTTTTCGCTTTTCGGCTACATGAAGTTCTCCTGGTCCATGGCATCGCTCACAATCAATGCCCGCGGGCATGCGTGTGAATTTGTTAATGCTACCTTCCTCCACAGCGGGCATACCGTTATGGCAGCTCATGCATTCAATGTCAATTTTGCGCGAAAAACCGGTGTTGGTTGTCTCATATCCGGGTGGCAAATCCCATTTCCCGGATTGTGTGTAAAAAGTCAATGGTGCCTGATACCAGTATTCGCCATCTTGCCAGAAATGACTATTGGTATGATGGCCGCTTCCCACGATATGGGTGATTTGCTCAGTGCGGCGGTGAAGGGTATCTCCATTTTTCAATCTGTATTCCCTGATGTAGTATTTTCCATTCTTTTGAAAGGGCAGGTAATACATGTCTTTTTTCGCATCGTAAACGGGGTTTACATGATCCCATTCTGCACTGGTTTTGGTGTCATTGGCTTCTCCAAAACTGCTGCCCATGCCGGTTTCTATAAAAGTGTGGTAGTGGTCCGCATGGCATTCTTTACAAGTTGCTATGCCCACATAATCTACGGAATCTTGCAAATTCAGAAAAAAAGCAGTATCTTTAGGTTTGGATTCACAGCCGGTAAAAGTGCCAAAAGTGAGTGCTGTTGTTAATAAACAAAGGCCAATGCAAATTGCGGCTATGATTTTTTTACGGCCCACTTCAATTAACGGAGAAGGTTACTGTTTTTTACCGGTCTGCTTGTCCTTTAGCGTAATCCACTTTTCGGGATGCACCTGCCCATCGGGCTGAATTCTAAAATCAGGAATGATCACCTCTTTTTGCTCGTTCACAAATGGTTTCAGACTACTGAAAAAATAAGGCACATTTACATCATCTCTGTTTTTAGGGTTCCATAATCCGGTGTAGATTACAGCTGGCTCCTGAAGCAAAACTGATTTTGGTATTGATGCGATCAAGTTGGAAACAGGATTGAACAAAAAAGTAAATTTAAAAAACCCTTCTGACTGGCCGGCAAACTTGCCTGTACTGTCTTCTGTAAGGGTGTAGTTTCCTTCAATCAGATGTATTTCCCAACTTTTGCTAACAAGCGAATCCATCAATTTTCTGGCAGCAGGTTCATTGTAAAGGGTATCTACACAATCAGCGGCAGAAACCCTAAGCATACTGATGATTTTGGGCTTGATGATGAATCGGTTTGCAACACCGGAGTGCCAGCTAATACCTTGCAATAAATGGAATTTTACATTACCCGGTACACGCGCTCCGTATATAACTGATTGTATTTGGCTACATTGGGTATCAGCGCCAAAAACACCAAATAAAGTATCTGCAAGTTTGATGTAAATGTCTTTGAGATTGGTTGCCCCTAATACGCCTGGTTGGTTTTTTTCTTTTTGGTAGTATATTGAATCCCGACCTTGCTGTGCAGTAAGGGTAAGAGGCAGCAGAAAAGATAATATGGTAAGGGTTCTGAACATCAGCCCCCAAATTGTCTTTGCCAGTCTAGCATGCCACCCAACAGGTTTCTAACCTTGGTAAATCCCTGAGATTCCAAAAATGCTTTTGCGGTTGCACTTCTAGCTCCGCTGCGGCAATGAACAACGATTTCATCTCCTTTATGGTCTTCCATGTCGTCAATTTTTCCCGGCAATTCGGCAAGTGGAATCAGGGTAGCACCGATATTGAATTCCTCGTATTCCCAGCTTTCGCGTACATCGATAATAAGTGGTGCGGTACCATTATCCATTCTGGATTTTAATTCTATTGCGGTAATATCTTCCATGTTAGGGTTTTTTTATGATTTTTTGGCAATGCACGATTCCTTTTTCATCGAGACAATGCACAATGTAAATTCCATTTTGCAAGCCGGCTATGTTTAATGTTTCTACGGGTTGATTAAACTCAATGGCTTTATTACCATTCAAGGAATAAAATGTTACTTTTTGGATTTTATCCAGTCCTATAATGGATATTGTATTTGTAGCCGGATTGGGTACCATTTTGAAACTGGATTTTACCATCTTTTTAACACCCATGCTGTGTTCTTTTGCCGAACCCATCAGCGGTCTTAGCATTGGAACCCCTTTCACTGATGCATCTGCGGCTTCCCATTGTCCCAGAAGGTTGTAAAACAAATTGGGGTTTTTTACATCCTG
>JBILTS010000133.1:0-5848 GCA_044371405.1 Bacteroidia bacterium | reverse complement strand
AGGCTGCGCTTGCGCCACACCACAGCTGCATCATTCACTCCAGCCGCTTCACAAAAACGCTGATTCACCAGCATGGCATCGGCATTTTCGGATGGGGTAAAGGTTAACTGGATGTTTTTGGGCATAATTTCCATTGCAAAAGTACGCCAAACAAAACACGGATAGCGGTGCTTGGCATTTCTGTTTTACCTTTGCAATCATGAGCGAAACGGTAGTCAGCGGCATACGCCCCACAGGCAAGCTGCACCTGGGTAATTACTTTGGCGCAGTACAAAACTTTTTAAAATTTCAGGAAGCCCATCCCTGCTACTTTTTTATTGCCGACTACCACAGTCTTACCACGCACCCAACGCCTGAAGATCTGGGAGGCAGTGTTTACCGTGTTTTTGCCGAATACCTGGCCCTGGGACTAGACCCAGAGAAATGCACGCTGTATTTGCAAAGCGATGTTCCGGAAGTAGCCGAACTATACTTGTTCCTTAACATGAACGCCTACCTTGGCGAACTGGAGCGTGTGAGCAGCTTCAAGGAAAAAGTGCGCAGCCAGCCCAACAACATCAACGCAGGCCTGCTCACCTACCCAGTGCTGATGGCGGCAGACATCCTCATTCACCACGGGACCCGCGTACCCGTGGGCAAAGATCAGGAACAACACCTGGAAATGGCCCGCACCTTCGGCAACCGGTACAACCGCATGTACAACACCGAATACTTCAAAGAGCCCTTCGCGATTGGTTCGGATGAGGGTTTGGTAAAGGTACCCGGACTGACCGGCGGTGGCAAAATGAGCAAAAGCGCCGGTGAAGCCGACAACATTTACCTTGATGACGAGCCCGAAGTGCTGCGCAAAAAAATCATGCGGGCGGTGAGTGACAGCGGTCCGGCGGAGCCCGGCAGCGCAAAATCTCAGCCGGTGCAAAACCTGTTTGACCTGATGGCGCTGGTGTGCAAACCCGATGTAATTGCTCACTTTGATGAAACCCATAAAAACGGCACCATCCGCTATGGCGATTTAAAAAAGCAACTGGCCGAAGACATGGAAACCTTTGTAGCTCCGCTGAGAAGCCGCATTCAGGATATGCTGAACAATAAGGAACTGGTGACCAAAGCCGCCAGACGCGGTGCCGAAAAAGCCCGTGAAAGTGCCGCCAAAACCATAACTGAAGTGCGCGGCATGATGGGATTCAGGGGGTTTTGACCGATTAATTTGGAAATCTCATTTATTTTTCGTATATTCATATTTCAAGGCATCTGCCAAAAATTCTGCCCATTGTTCTGCATTATGCTTTAATTTGCAATTGAAAACATGGACATTTCCATCGTCATACCCCTGCTGAACGAGGCCGAAAGCCTGCCGGAACTGTACGCCTGGATTAAGCGTGTTACCGACGAACACAAGCTTTCCTACGAGGTTATTTTTATTGATGACGGCAGCAACGACGGTTCCTGGAAAGTGATTTCAGACCTCAGCAACCAGGACCCCGCCGTGAAAGGCATTCGTTTCCGCAGAAACTATGGCAAAAGTGCTGCACTTAACGAAGGTTTCAGCATTGCCGAAGGCGATGTTGTGATAACCATGGATGCCGATTTGCAGGACTCCCCCGATGAAATTCCCGGGCTGGTGGCCATGATCCGAGAAGAAAACTACGATTTGGTGAGCGGCTGGAAAAAGAAACGCTATGACAATGCTTTCACCAAAAACCTGCCCTCCAAATTATTCAACTACACCAACCGCAAACTCAGTGGCATCAAGCTGAACGACATGAACTGCGGGCTCAAGGCCTACCGCAATGAGGTGGTAAAAAATATTGAAGTGTATGGCGACATGCACCGCTACATTCCGGTGATTGCCAAAAATGCCGGTTTCAAACGCATTGGCGAAAAAGTGGTGGAACACCAGGCCCGTAAATATGGCAAAAGCAAGTTTGGGCTGGAACGCTTTGTAAACGGATTTCTGGATTTGCTCACCATTCTGTTTATGGGCAAATTCGGAAAGAAACCCATGCACTTTTTTGGTGTGCTGGGCATTTTGTCGTTTTTCATCGGATTCAGTATTGCCGCATGGCTGCTGATTGACAAGGCCATCCACGTGTGGCAGGGCACACCCGCCCCCAAAGTGGCCGATTCCGCGTTTTTCTATATCGGGCTGGTGGTGATGATTATTGGCACACAGCTGTTTCTGGCCGGTTTTCTGGGCGAACTCATCAGCCGCTCACACCCCGACCGCAACCGGTATCAGGTTTCTGAGACTACCTTCAGCACCCGATGAAAGGCAAGCACATCGTGATTGTGGGCCCTGCCCATCCCCTGCGCGGCGGACTGGCTACTTTCAATGAAAGGCTCGCACGTGAACTGTCCAAAGAAAATACCGTTACCCTACTGTCTTTCACACTTCAGTATCCCGGATTTCTATTTCCCGGCCAAACCCAGTTTACCGACGAGCCCGCCCCCGAAGGCCTGCACATTGATACCGCGCTAAATTCTGTAAATCCCTTCAACTGGATATCGGTGGGCCGCAAATACAAAAAACTGCGCCCCGACCTCATCATCTTCCGCTACTGGATGCCGTTTTTCGGGCCCTGTTTTGGCACGTTTGCAAGGATTGTGAAGCAGAACAGTCACACCAAGGTGGTTTGCATTGCCGACAACATCATACCCCACGAACGCCGCTTTTTCGACAAACCATTCAATGCCTATTTCCTGCCTGTGCTGGATGGCGCCGTTACCATGAGCCGCAAGGTGCTGCAGGATCTGGAGGATTTGCAGTTTAACAAACCCAAGCTATATAACCCGCATCCGCTGTATGACAATTTTGGCGACGCCCTGCCCCGTGAACAGGCCCTGCAGGAGCTGGGATTGCCCGTCGATGGACGCTATCTGCTTTTCTTTGGCTTTATACGGCGCTACAAAGGCCTTGATTTGCTGCTCAGTGCCATGGCCGATGAGAAAGTGAAACAAACCGGCGCCAAACTCATTGTGGGGGGCGAATTTTACGAAGATGCAGCCCCTTATCACGCACAAATAGAGCAACTGGGACTGACGGACAGCGTGATATTGAAAACCGAATTTATTCCCAACAGCAAGGTTCCCTTATATTTCAGCGCTGCCGATCTGGTGGTACAGCCCTACCGAAGCGCTACCCAAAGCGGGGTGAGCCAGGTGGCTTATCATTTCAACAAACCCATGGTAATCACCGATGTGGGCGGGCTTGCAGAAAGCGTCCCCGACGGAAAAGTAGGCTTTGTGGTGGCCCCCGAACCCGCTGCCATCGCCGATGGCATTGCCCGATTCTTTAATGAAAACAGAGCCGTCGAATTTATCGGCAACATGGAAGCTGCCAAGGCTCCCTTTAGCTGGGAGAAGTTGGTGGAGGGGTTGGAGAAAATCTCTTTTTAATCGATTTATTTCGCTTATTAAACATTACTACATATACTTGCATATGCGAACTTTTGGGTCCCCATGGTTTCCAATGGTTGGTCTTTGTGAAACGCAGTGAAGCGAGACCAACCATCGTTCATTTGACCGACTATTATCCATGATAGATCTTTACGCAACGCAGTGGAGTGAGACCAACCATTATTTACTGACATGTTTGAATATATAAACGGCCTATACTTCTTCACAGCTACCTGCAATACATGGCTACCACTGTTGAAACACAGAAACCATAGTCAGGTAATTCTCAACAGCTTAACCTATTTCAGCAAAACGGATGATTTCAGAATTTATGGTTTTGTCATTATGCCTAATCATGTTCATTTTCTGATTGGAATAAATCCAGAAATGCGAGTAAAATTTCAACACAGATTCCTCAAGTACACTGCCCAACAAATATTGAGGCAGATGAAATCAATGAATGACCCATTATTATTCAAAATCATATCCGCCCAGTGTGACAGAAATTATCAGTTTTGGGAGAGACGCCCCAAATGGATTCAAATAGTACATAACGATATTTTTTGGCAAAAACTTAAATACATCCATAACAACCCACTGCAGGAAAAATGGAAACTAACAACACGGCCCGAAGAGTTTGAACTTAGTTCTGCAAGCAGTTATTTGGAAGGCAAACCCAAGTTCGAATTTCTGAGGTTATGGGAACGATAAGGCAACATGGTTGGTCTCGCTTCGCAAAGACCAACCATTGGGAACCATTGGGAACCATTGGGAGGAAGAAATACTAACAATTAAGTTTTATGCAAGTCAAATTATTTTTTTCTAATTCAAGAATTAATTCGACAATTGAATCAAATTGCACTTTATGTGATTCAGGCCCTCCTTTTGTATTTCCCTCTTGCCATACAATACCTTTCAGTAAATTGATATATTTTTTTTGCATACAAAGCCAAGCATTATTATCAAAATACCCAATTTTCTTCCTATGCTTAGGGTCTGCAGAAACTCGCAGTGCAAAATAAGCGTTACTCGGCTGCTTAAAAATAAAAACTTCTGAGATCTTCTCATTTACTTGAAGAATTTCATTATCAACTTTTGCTTGCTTTTGCGAATTCAAATATGTATATAATATTTCTTGATAATAATGTCTAGGATTGTCATATTCATCATTTTTTATTCGTCGATCCCAACCAAAAAGAATTTCCTCAGCTACTCGAACATCATTTCCTATTCGATTTAAAACCAGTGTTAATTCGCGTGTAATTTCATGAAAGACCTCAATAAATAGTAAATATGACTTATAAACGGATTTATTTTTTTGACGAAGCCCTATATTAATTTGATTTTTATTATTGATTGATAATGTAAATATCTCATTTAATTTTAGATAATTTTTATTTGAAATCAAATATGACGCAACCGCTTTCATTGTCCACTGATCACAGATAATGAATGAACTATTCGGGATTGCAAACTGAAAAAATTTACTAAAAAATGCATATCCAACGCCTTCAATTTTATTTTCACTTTCAAAATCTTTAAATAATTCCTCAATTCCTTTATCAAAAAAGTCCTTTTCAAAACCATAAATAAGATTCATATTTTTATCTATTTCTCGAATAAAAGAACTTTGAAAATTCTGGGTTTTATGCAATCCACCCCAAAACAGGGTAATCAATATCTTTGACCCCACAGTGCAATCTGAATTCCAATATTGTTGCAAACTAATTCGATCAATAGTTATATTACCATTTCCATTATTTAGGAGTGGAAATGATAGTATTTCATTTTTCATCAAACAATAATTTTCATCAGCTTCATTGATAAGTTGGAACACATCATCGATACGAAATGCTGATTGACCATCCCAATTAACTCTTAATTGACTTATTTTTTCTATAAAATTCATATTTTAAATAGTAAGACACTTTACTTCTAGGAATCGTTGCTAAATCTGTCAAAAAAACTTTAAATCAAGCGAATCTAAGACCTCCAAACAAATAGAAATACTTGCATAATGTCTCTGAAACACTTTTTGCGATTTTTTCCATCGTTAGGATTGATAAAACACAGTGGAGCGATACCAACAAACATACAAAACCGTTAAAACGGTTTCTGGTAATGACCCCATTATAGCCCGCGGTTTAAACCGCGGGCTATAATGGGTATGAGGATTACAAATGGATTTATCCATTTATTATTACATTTAGCTTGTTCATAGGGCAAACCAAGAAATGGTACCATTACCAAAAAACGGTCAACGTTATTGAGGCATGGCCAAACTGTAGACTGTCAACTTTACACTTTCAACTAGAACGATTACTCGCTCGTTGCTCTCACTCGTGATCACGGAGAGGGGTGGCTACAAAGTCATACAAAAGCACAGCCGCTTGTGCGCGGCTTGTCATGCTGAGCCAGTCGAACGCATGACAACCGTGACCAAACTTCTGAC
>JBILTS010000132.1:0-5917 GCA_044371405.1 Bacteroidia bacterium | reverse complement strand
GGAAAGGGTGCTGTAAACCTCATCCTAAAACCGAAAACTGGCTGAAAACAATGAATCCTCCGTTTATACAGGGATGAACATTTTTGGGAAACGCAGGAAAAATTGATTTAAAAATACACCGCAGAATGTGCGGTGGAAAAGTGGTTTTTTCACCGCAAAATCACAAGCAATTCATCACAGCGTTTTAATATTCAAATTATACCCTATCGGGTACAAATGTTCGTAATGACAGGAGTTTTATACCCTATCGGGTACTCCCAACAAAACGAGCAACCCCTACTTTGTTACAAAAAACCAGCAAATCTACCCTAACTCTGTGACAAAAAACGCGTATATATGCCCTAACTCTGTGACATTTTATTGGATTTTTTACCCTAACTTTGTTACATGTTCCAAAGACAAATTATCAAAGAGCTCGAATATTGGCTTCAAAAACCAGGCCGTAAACCCCTGGTTATAAGAGGAGCCAGACAGGTAGGAAAAACGACCGTAGTGAATCAGTTTGCCAAACAATTTGGACAATACATTTACCTTAATCTTGAAACTCCTGCCGACAAACAACCCTTCCTGAGATATGCCAATCTAGAAGAACTTTTGCAGGGTATATTCTTCCTCAAAAATCAATTACTCTCAAAAAAGGCCAATACCCTTATTTTTATTGATGAAATTCAGGAGGTGCCTGAAGCACTCAATATTCTACGGTATTTTCATGAGCAAGAACCAGATATTAAAGTCATTGCTGCCGGCAGTATGCTGGAGACCGTCTTTGACAAAAAGATACACTTCCCGGTGGGGCGGGTTGAGTTTAAAGTACTCAGGCCTGTTTCTTTTCCGGAATTTTTAGAGGCCATGGGAGAAAAAGCAGCCCTGGAGCAATTGCTAACCTTGCCTTGCCGTGATTTTGCACACGAAAAATTGCTAAAGTTATACCACCTCTATGCCATTATAGGCGGCATGCCTGAGGTAGTAAATACCTATATCAAAACCAAAGACCTTTTGTCACTGAACCCCATATTTGATTCGCTTATTGCCTCATATATGGATGACGTAGAGAAATATGCAAAAAACGATGCACAGGTTTTACATCTGCGCCACATCATTCGCGCATCATTCGCTGAGGCCGGCAAACGAATTCATTTTGCAGGGTTTGGGAACTCGGCATACCGTTCCAGGGAAATGGGTGAATGCTTCAGAATTTTGGAAAAAGTGCTGTTGCTAAAACTGCTATACCCCAACACTTCGGCTACACTGCCGTTTCAGCCTGATTTAAAAAAATCACCACGCCTACAGATACTGGATACCGGGATGCTCAATCACTTTGCAGGAATTCAAAAAGACATACTGGGAACCCATGATCTGAGTAGCATATACAAGGGCACTGTGATTGAACATCTAACGGGCCAAGAATTGCTGGCCAACCAATACAACGCACTGAGCGAACTGTTTTTTTGGGTTAAAGAGAAAAAGACATCCTCTGCAGAAGTCGATTTTGTAATTCCCCACGAAGGTAAAGTCATACCCATTGAGGTAAAATCGGGCAATGCAGGAAAACTCAGATCCATGCACCAGTTTATGGAGGTGGCACCCCACAATATGGCAGTCCGCTTTTTTGCAGGACCGGTTAGCATAAGCGAAGTAACTACGCCGGAAAACAAGCATTTCTATCTATTAAACCTTCCCTATTATCTGGTGTCTCAAATCAAGCCCTACTTGGACTGGTTTGAAGACGAAATTAAAAACAGATAATAAAACTGTCAGCACTATCAAGGTTCATGAGAGCAGGTTGGGGTAAATAATAACAATCACCCTCGCAAACCCCCAATTACACTATGTTTTTGGGGATTTGGTCAAATAAATTACCATGCCGCACCTACGCTCCGTTTCCCATGGATCCATTTTCTATGAAAATGGCGCTCCTACGGAGCTGAAAATGGGTGTTTGCTAAGGCCGCAAACAAAATGAATGTTTATTACCAAAAATAATAAGTTATTAAAACACCCAAGCTGTTTTGGGTAATTGCGTAAAACGGCATCATCTTCTCCCTTTCGCCATTCTCTATAATACACCGCATAAAGTGCGGTGGAAAAGTGGTTTTTTCACCGCAGATATAAATCCGGTTGACGCATAATAAGTTATAAAGGGGATATTTGAGATTGCTAATCGATTTTATTATCCAATGATATTTTTGGAATTCTTATACCTTTTGGACTTTTAATTATGTAATTTGTTTTCTTCCCTTCATCCTCTATTCCGAGCATCTCTTTCTCTACCAGATTTTGCAAGTCTCTTAGCGCTGTATCGGTGGAACATTTCGCAATTTTAGCGTAGGTGGATGTTCTTAAAAACCCAACCTCTTTGCCATAATTATCGTATAAATAGTTAATAACAATTCTTTGTCTATCATTCACATTTTTTGATTGATGCTCGTCCCAAAAGCGCGCCTTATCCAAAATTATTTCAAGGTTTTGTTCACTTGATAATAATGCCCTCTCAAAACAGCCTAAAAACCACAACAAATAGGACGTGATATCTTGTGTGCCCTTTTGTGTTTTTTCGATGACATCATTGTAACGCTTATGCTCTTTAAAAATCTGATTTGACAAACTATAAAAACGAATTTTACTATTATCACTTCTTGCCAGTAACATATCTAAAATCGCCCTGGCTATTCTTCCATTGCCGTCGTCGAAAGGATGTATAGTCACAAACCAAAGGTGGGCAATAATCGATTTCAGCACCAAGTCGAGCGATTTTTCATGATTCACCCAATCTAAAAACCGTTTCATTTCCTGGGGAACCCGATTTGCAGCAGGGGCTTCAAAGTGTATTTTCTCTCTTCCAAAATTACCGGAAACCACCTTCACACCTCCTGAACGATAGCGGGCTACATCAATTTGCTGGTAACCGCTAAATCCTGTCTGAAAAAGTGAATTATGCCAGCCCAAAAGCCGCGTTTTGGTTAGTGGCTTACCATAATTTTGAGTAGCATCCAAAACCACATCAACAATTCCATCAATGTATCGTGGCGTTATCGCCAAATTTGCACCCTCAATTCCCATCTTCCGCGCAATTGATGATCGAACAAGCTCAGGATTTAAAAATTCACCTTCAATTCTTGAGGTATCTACAACTTCTAATATCAATGATTCCAGTGAAGATCTTTCAATAAATTCAAAGCCCAAACTCTCCATTCTACCGAGCAAACGACCCTGCAAATGCCTTACTGATGCAAGGACAGGCGATATTTTATCGTTGTCCCAAAGAAAGTGAGTCCAATTTGCTCTTTCGTGTATATACATTTTTACCACCGCAGAAGTTGCGGTAAAAATATAACTTTTTCACCGCAAATACAAATTAATACCCCAGCTCATCCTGGGTGAGTCAGCCGGCCTTTCTACAGCCCTATCGGGTACTCCCAACAAAACCAACAACCCCAACTTTGTTACATAAAACGAGCAAATCTACCTAACGCTGTGACATGGAATACCAAAACTCCCTCTGCTAAATCCTCAATTACAATAAATTTTGGGGATTTGGGCAAATAAATTACGATGCCGCTCCTACGGAGCTCCGTTTTCCTTGCATCCATTTTCTATGAAAATGGCGCTCCTATGGAGCTGAAGTTAATTTCTAAATCTCAGAGCAAGGAACCAATTGGTAAAGATGTACAGAACATCGTGAAGACGGCTTGCTTATTATGGGTAGATATGTTGCTATGTCACTTATTTTTGAATAATTGTGACATAAGTGAATTTTAAATGTCTCGGTTTTTATGGAAAGAGACAATTGAGAGAAGTTCTTTGAATTCAGGGTCGTTATGAATAAAATCAAGCATGCTGGAGTACGTTTCTAACTATTGATTTTAAAGTACGCTTTGTTTTGCCTGTTCCATATTGTTGAGTAGCCTTCATCAAAGCATCAACATTAAAACTATGTACAATATTTGGCAATTTATCTATAGCTTGTATTTGATCTTCTGCAAGGTTATCCAAATTATTTAATAAATCAACAAGCAAATATTCTCTTGAGATGTTTTTAGGGAAAGAGGATTTTAGTTTGAATTCAAATGTCTTTCCATTGAGTTGAAACTCACCTTTGCGCTTATGGTTATATACCCATGTGGTATTGTAAAGCTGCGTAAGCCCTAGTCCTAGAGAATTGAAACTATTTGGGGATACCAAGAGAAAATCTTCGTCCTTCAGAAAACGTTCTACTACCAGTCGATCATCCGGAGGAACTGCTCCAAATTTTGATTGTTTGGGCGCGTAATACAATCCCTGGTTAAGTTTTATCAATGTTCCATCTACAGTGAGCTGTGCCAAATGCCTATCTATGGCCGTGGAATAATATTCCAGGTCTGAACGGCGATACACTTCACCTTGCTTTATATGTTGACGGAGTAAATCCATTGCTCGGATACAAAGTTAGAGAGATTTTTATAAATGCATGCATAAAATGGAAAAATTCATGCAATTTGCCAATCTTCCCCCATCTTGTTCATCCTGCCATTAATTGACCCGAAGCACAAAAAATTAGTACTTTATACTCATTTTTTTGTCAACAAAAACGATTTGTTTTGTCGTTTATAGTCGATGATAAAGATGCGGATATTTTTGTGTTTACTCTTGCTTGCCGGGAAAGGACTGCTCGCCCAGAACTTTCCCGTGCAGGCATCCCTGCAGCTGTTTCCGCCCTATACCCCGCAGCTTTCGGCCCTGCAAACCACACCCCAGCGCGTCGGTATTACCTTACTGAATAAAGACCTAACCGTTCCCCAGCTGGATGTGTTTCTGAAACTGCAGCTGCAAGGCCCCGGCATCACCCTGCAAACCCGCAGCGGCTATATCCCGGCCACCACCTTCACCCTCACCGCCGGTGTGCCCCTGCAACTCAGCAGCGCCGATATTGCCGAACTGCTGCAACCCCAAAACCTGGATTTCCAGGGGCTGGATAGAGGCAATTTCATCCGCGGCGGTCAAATTCTGCCCGAAGGGCTGTGGCAGTTTACGATTACCGCCTTTAGCACCGCCCGCAACCTGCAGGTGAGCAACCCCGGAACAGCCATGGCCGGGCTTTTCAAGCACAAGCCGCCCCTGCTGAATTTTCCGTTCGATGGAAGCCGTGCCGGCTCTGCACTGCCGCAATACCTGGCGTTTCAGTGGACATCCCGCCACTACGCCTCGCCATTTGCCGCGGGCAGCATTCGCTACCGCTTCAAACTCATAGAACTGATACCCGGCAACCGCAATCCCAATGAGGCCATGCAGGCCACGCTGATACCGTGGTTTGAGACATTTACCGACCAAACTTCCTATATCTATGGCCCTGCAGATCCGCCCCTGGTGCCCGGCCGTGCGTATGCCTGGCAGGTGCAGGCCGTGGATGTGGACGGCAGCGAGGCCTTTGAAAACGACGGCTACAGCCAGGTGTTCGGCTTTGTGTTTGGCGAGGCCTGTTCCGCGCCACTGCGCATCAGCGTTCAAAGTGAGCCGGGGCGCGCTTTCCGCGTGCACTGGACACCCGTACCGGGCACCCAATCCGCGGCCTACGGGCTTTGGTACCGCCAAAAAGGCATCGGTGAATGGAAAATGCTGATGGTGACAGACACCACCGCCACAGTGGGTGGCCTACTCCCACAAACCGGATATGAAATGTATGTGAACCGCATGTGCATTGGCGGGGAAAGTCCTCCCACTGCCACGGTGAGCATCACCACCGATGCCGAACAGGGCGCCTGGAACGAGGTGAGCAAACAGTGCGGCAAACCCGCTCCGGTGTTTGATCTCAGCAACCGCAAACCCCTGCCTTCACTGTCGCCCGGCGAAACCTTTACCGCAGCCGATTTTACCGTGAAGGTATTATATGCCACCGGGCAAAACGGCGAATTCAGCGGCAGCGGCACCGTGTGGCTGCCGTT
>JBILTS010000131.1:0-5950 GCA_044371405.1 Bacteroidia bacterium | reverse complement strand
CCTGTCGGATAGTATTGGAAGCCATGGAGAGATGTTTAACCATATCGCGAAGTTTTTCCTCGTATGCCTTGTGGTAGGGAATGGCAACCAGATTTTTCGCAGCATCGCGCTGAATTATGGTGTAAGGATCATTTTTGTTAGGATCTGTCCATTTATCCCATTCTTCCTGCGTAAGATCGGTAGGATAAAAATTAGCCCCTTTGGGTTTTACGTCTATTCCCTGCACAAAAGGGGCATTGTTATTCAAACGATCCCAGGGACCGTAGTTGAGTTGAATAAATTTTTTTAGCGTGTCATTCTTTGTTCTCTCAATCAGCGAATTTTTATCGCCCCAGGCCTGAATCCAGAAAATCTCGTCTGCCACTTTGGCAGCGTCTATCAGATGACGCAGCGTTTGTTTCTCCGCGTCAGAAAGCGAGGAAAGATCGGTTTTGAGGGGTAATATCTTGTAGGAGGCAAGGTTTTTGGCCACCGGATATCCTTTCACAGCGGATATTTCAGCTTCTTTCTCTTTTTCGGTTTTGCCTTTCTGTGCCCACAATACCGGGGTACAGGCCAGGAATGTTAAAATAAGACTGCCTTTTTTCATCATGGTTGAATTTTCAAATATCGTGCAAATTATTCCGGTATGTAATTTCAATGGCATATTTTGGTTGTAAGAATGCGGTAATCCGACAAAAACCAATGCGGAATAGTTTTGTTAGCTTTGCAGCATGTCTATGATCTGCTTTACCCTTGCCTGTGCTGCGGAGCGTTCTGATACTGAATCGGAACCCCAGCTGGGTCAAAAGGTGCATCAAAGCAGCCCGGGTACAGATTTATACATACCTGAATTCAGCCAGCCCACCGGGAAATACGTATCGCGATTGCTGTTGAGGATTTTCAATGCCTCCCTTCGAAAAGGCAGTCTGGTATTTATTGGTAACCCCTGCACACCCGGAATGTCGGTAATGAGCGAGGACCAGGACAGTGCAGTGGCTTCTGTATTGCAGGACCGGCATATAAAAACGGTGGTCGGAAATTTCTGGGGTAAGCCAATTGGTCCGGGTGGTATTGTGTTTCAGGCCGAACCTTTTATGGTGCTTGAACTGGATGAAAAATGGAAAAACCTGGAAGATTATAAGCAGGCCATGCACAGCAAATACAGGGTGCGGGTGAACAAGGCGTTGAACTGCAGTAGTCATTTACAGGCAACGTGGTCAGGTGGCAATGAATTGTCTGAAACCGCCATTAATGATATGGCCCGGCTGCTTTCAGCAACGCTGGCCCGAAAAACCCTTGCACTGCCACCCGACCTAAAGGGTCTGATAAAAGGATTTTGCAAGGAATATGGCGACCGCTACCAGACGGTATTCCTGCGAGATGAAAACGGCTCATGCGTTGGCTTCCTGAGTTGTGTTACTGCAGCCAACCAGGTTTTCGCCATGCACATTGGCTATCGGGCGGAATTTGCCAGGGATTGGCATCTGTATCAGCGCTTGATGCTGGAATTAATCGGGAGGTATATTCAAACAGGATTGCGCAAGTTACAACTGGGCAGAACGGCCACTGAGATTAAAAGTACGCTTGGTGCTGTGCCCCTTGATAACAGCATTTTAGTATATACCAAAAGTATATTCTTGCTATTTATACTTAAAACCTACAAGCGTTACTTTTTTAAGCCAAAAACCTACCAATTAAGGGAACCATTTCGCTGAAATCCGGAAAATAATTCCGGTGGGTTTTTGCTACATTTGCCGTTATGAGAATCATTATTACAGGGCTTGTCCTGTTTTTTTCCTCGGCCATTTATGGCCAGGATGTAATCACCAACAAAACCGGCAGTAAATACGTATTCAATATTATTTATGATTTAGCAGGCACTGCGGTAAAAGATCAATGCAAGACTGCAACCTGCTGGAGTTTCAGCACGCTGAGCATGTTGGAAAGCGAGCTGATACGCACCGGCAAAGGCATCCACGATCTGAGTGAAATGTATGTGGTGCGCTGGGGCTATGTAGAAAAGGCCATCAACTACATTCGTATGAATGGTAAATGCAATTTCGAACAGGGTGGTGAAGGCCACGACATCCCCTACATCATTGGGAAATACGGCATTGTACCTGAAGAGGTGTACAGAGGACTGGATTACGGACAAAGCCGCCACAACCATGATGAAATGCTGGCCTTACTGCAGGGCATGATGGAAAAATTGAAAAGTAACCCCGGTGGAACCTACACTAAAGTATGGATACAGGCCGTTGAAGGCGTGCTGGATGCCTACCTGGGCAAGGTGCCTAGAACTTTTCAGTATAAGGGAAAGGAATACACCCCGCAAACATTCGCCGCAAGTCTGGGCCTGAACATGGATGATTACAAGGCATTGACCAGTTTTACCCATCATCCTTATAACAAACCATTTACCATAGAAGTGCCTGATAACTGGAGTATGCAGCAGGCCTGGAACGTGACGCCGGATGAACTAACCCAGACCACCATTGACGCACTGAAAAACGGATATACTGTAGCTTGGGCGGCCGATGTGAGTGAAAAAGGATTTTCATTCCGAGACGGGCTGGGTATCATACCGGTGAATGATACCCTGGTAAAGAAAAAAGGTGATGATTCGCGATTCTTCAACGATGCCGGTGCAATGCGAAGTGGTTCGGCATTTGACCAACCCTATCCTGAAAAACAGATTACTGCTGAATTAAGACAGGATGAATTCGACAGACAATTAACCACGGATGACCATGGCATGCACATTACCGGCTTACTTACCGACCAGAATGGCACCCGGTATTTTAAGGTGAAAAACAGTTGGGGTACTGCCAACCATTGCGGAGGTTATTTGTATGTAAGCGAGGCCTATTTCCGCCTAAAAACCATATCTATCATGCTTCATAAGGATGCTATTGATAAAAAACTAAAACAGAAAACCGGGCTCTGAAAAACCAATATTAAAACGCACACAATTTTCGTTTAGCCCTTAGCGTTATTGTAAGTATGAATACACCCCGTTTAATCATCTGTGCCTGTGGCATTATGTTGCTTCTGATGGCCATTAACGCCTGTGGAACCGGGCGTAGCAAGTGCAATACCAAACACAAAATCCGCACAGAAATGGGCTGGATGTGAGCAGCGTGGCGTAATATTGCGTTCCATGAAACAAAGGGTAATGTTTGTATGTCTGGGCAATATATGCCGCTCTCCGCTGGCAAAAGCCCTATTCGAAAAACACATACAAGACAGAGGGCTATCGGATTTTTTTCTTGCAGACAGTGCGGGCACAAGCAGCAACCATGTGGGAGAAAACGCAGACAGCCGTACCCTTCAAAATGCTCGCAAAAATGGATTGGTATTCAGTCACAGAGCCAAACAATTTACGACCGAACATCTGGAGACCCATGATGTAATTGTGGTGATGGACCGAAGCAACGAGCGGAATGTAAAAGCCCTCATTGCCAATGAAAAGCACCACAAAAAAGTGCACCTAATGCGGAAATGGGATTCTGAAAATTATGGTGAAGATGTTCCTGATCCCTGGTATGGGGGTCCTGATGGCTTTGAAGAAGTTTTTAAGATACTAAACCGAAGCACCGCCGCGCTTTTGGATGAATTAGCGCTTCGCTGAGGATTTTCCTGTTTTTGCGGGCTGCAGGTTTTGGGAACGGACTTTCCCCACCCAAAGAAAAACGATGCATAATGCCAGGAAAACCAGCAACTCCAGGGAAATTTCTTTTTTGGCTGAAAAAACATGGCCCATGGCAATGAGCAGCAATCCCGCCATATTAACCAGGTAGATATTGCCGGCAGAGAGCATCCATGCGTTTTTGCCAAGGTAAGCCATGCGAAGGGTATTATACATATTCAGGAGACCGCAAAACAGCAAAAGCAGGCCGGGATATAGCCAGAGTCCGCGGTCGAGCAGCGATATACCGCCCAGCACAAGCAAAAACCAGCCAAGGTTAAGCGAATATTTTTGAATCCAGGAAACGTTCACAGGGCAAAAATAAGCAATATTTTAAGGATGGTTTCAAGGGATTATGAGTGATGCTTAAAGGTGAGTATCTTTGCGGCACTTTTACTTATGATAATCGGAGTACCCAAAGAGATTAAGAACAACGAAAACCGGGTGGCCTTGACCCCCGCGGGAGCCAGCGAACTGGTAAAAAACGGACATACTGTTTATGTGCAGGCAAGTGCAGGTGCAGGCAGCGGATTTGATGATTCGGAATACACAGAGGCAGGCGCCAAGCTGTTGCCAACCATAGAGGATGTATACGGCATTGCTGAAATGATCATCAAGGTAAAAGAGCCGATTGAAAGTGAATACGGATTGATCAAACCCAATCAGTTGCTATTCACTTATTTTCACTTTGCCAGTTACGAGCCCCTTACGCATGCCATGATTAAAAGCAATGCGGTTTGTCTTGCCTATGAAACAGTAGAAAAAGCCGACCGCAGCCTGCCTTTGCTTGTGCCCATGAGCGAAGTAGCCGGCCGCATGAGTGTGCAGGAAGGTGCCAAATACCTTGAAAAGCCCATGGGAGGCCGCGGCATATTGCTGGGTGGCGTTCCGGGTGTGAAACCCGCAGAAGTACTTGTGCTGGGTGGAGGCATTGTTGGAACCCAGGCAGCCAAAATGGCCGCAGGAATGGGTGCTCATGTAACCATCATGGATATCAGTTTGCCCCGTTTAAGGCAGCTGGATGACATCATGCCCGCCAACGTTGACACACAGCACAGCAGCAGCTACAATATTCGTCAGGCAGTAAAAACTGCCGATCTGGTAATTGGCGGGGTGCTTATACCCGGTGCCAAAGCACCCAAACTCATCACCCGCGATATGCTCTCTTCCATGCGCAAAGGAGCTGTGATTGTGGATGTTGCCATAGACCAGGGCGGATGTTTTGAAACCAGCAAACCCACCACGCATGCTGAACCTATTTACGAGGTGGATAATGTAATCCACTATTGTGTTGCAAACATGCCCGGTGCAGTTCCCTACACCAGCACGCTGGCGCTGACCAATGCCACCCTACCCTACGCCATTCAACTGGCCAATCAGGGCTGGAAGGCAGCCTGCAGCAAGAGCCAGGAATTGTGTCTCGGATTGAACGTAGTGAACGGAAAAGTAGTGTACAAAGGTGTGGCTGATGCCTTTAACCTCGAATACACGCCGGTTGAATCGGTACTCAACTAAGAAAAAATAAACCAATAAAAAAAGCGGCTCAAGGCCGCTTTTTTTATGAATTAAAGATTTATTTATTTGATTATTAACGTTCTCAAGTCATTAATCTTCGTACCTTCCGTTGAAGGGCTGCATGTCTTTTATGATGATTCTTACCAAATCAATCAAGGCCCAAATGCCTAAACCTCCGAAAGTAATGAGCATAAGCCACCAGTTGGAATAACCCAAATAATAGCGGTGAGCTCCTGTCCATCCCAACAACCAGCAAAGCACAACAGCAATAATCCATTTTTTGCCCCCAGCTTTTTTCTCAGCGGCAGCAGCAGCAGATTTTTTCACAACTTTTTCTGCCAGCTTTTTCATGGCAGTTGCAGGAGCAAAAACGCTGTTGTTTTTCACATTGCTAAGCACAGTTGAAGAAACTTTAACTTCTTTTTCAACATTTACTAAAGGCATTTGAGCTGTTTGCTCAGGCATGGAAGCTTCTGTAGCTGGTGCGGCTTCTACAACGGCAACTTCTTCAATTGACATAGTTTTTACCTGTTTGCTTTTGCTGCTGGAAGCAAAACCAGATCCGACGATTCCGTAGCCGGATTCACCGCCACGAGACACACTGTTTCTCTCTACAGAACAAGAGACAAACGCCATGCTGAATGCCAGCAATAAGGCCGATTGAGTAAATAGTTTTTTCATATTTATTAAAATTTTGGTATTCGCAAACATAGAGATTTGACCTTTAATCTCAACAAAAACACCAAAATATTTTTGTAAACAGTT
>JBILTS010000028.1:0-19836 GCA_044371405.1 Bacteroidia bacterium | reverse complement strand
GCCAAATTGTTTCATTTTTGATGCGGGAATGTCAGGCGGCGTAACTCCGGAGTGCAGGGTTATTTCTGTTGCTACGGCACCAGGAAATGCAACAGAAACGCCAATGCCTGTGTTTTTAAGCTCTGAGTGCAGGCCTTCACTAAACAATTTAACAGCTGCTTTGGATGCACCGTAAAATACTTGTCCGGGTACCGGAACAAATCCCCCCATGCTGCAAACGTTTACGATGTGTGCCTCTTTGCGGGGCAATAAATGCGGCAATAGGGCCCGGGTCATATTTACCGTTCCATAAAAATTGATATTCATTACCCTTTCAATGTCTTTCATGGCAATATTTTTTATACTTACAAATGGTTGTATAACCCCTGCATTATTGATAAGGCCGTCAATACAACCATGTTTGTGAAGGATTTGATTTACCAGATTGGGCAGACTTTCCGATTGCGTAATGTCCAAAGCATGGCACGACAATCTAACCGCCAGCGACCCGGCCTCCATTTCGGTTTTGTGCAATCCTTCCTCATCCTTGTCAATACAGGCCACCCGGGCGCCTTTATCCAGCAAATGCAGGGTTATGGCCCTGCCGATGCCATTGCCGGCACCGGTAACGGCTATTGTTTTTTGCGCAATATTCATGATTGCTACAAAGAAGCATCGTAATTGTTTTTTATCAACTGATTCGGGTCAATCAGCTCGATGATATCTCGGTCAGGGCATTTACCAGTGAATCCAGATCTTCTATGGTATTGCTCAAATGCGGGGTTATGCGAACACCATTGATGGCGGGGTGTTCAATGGCAACTGTAAAAATGCGGTATTTTAAAAACAGGACCTCTGCCAGTTTACCAGGGGTGTAACCCATAACGGCAACGTTGGCAATGGCTCCGCAGCGGGTTGGATCTTCCCAAGGGGTATTGATGATGACTTTTGGGATTTTAGCTACCTTGCTCGTCCAGTATTGCATCATGTAACGCAACCTTTTTTCCTTTAAGGTGTTGCCAATTCTGTTGTGAAATAAAATGGATTCCGGAATGCACTGCAGTGTTTGAATGGGGCGGGTTCCAACATGTTCAAAACGTCTGATGTTATTTTGTGGCTGTGTGGTATCACCCATAAGCGGCCAAATAACAGGTATCATTTTCTTTTTCATCCACAGAAACCCTGCACCCAAAGGATTGCAAAGCCACTTGTGCAGGCTGGCCCCCACAAAATCTGCTTCCAGGTCCCCTATTTTAAATTGGATATGAGCCACTGCATGTGCTGAATCAACAGCAACAAGAATATCTTGCTTTTTGGCTTCCTTGGCAATTTTAGCCACGGGAATCACCTGTCCTGAAAGGTTGATCAGGTGGGTGATGTGCACCATGCGGGTTTTGGGTGTAAATAAACGTGTGTAAGCTTCAATCACTTCAGCATCATTGTCAGGTCTTAGCGGAACCTGTGCATACTTTAACACAATGCCAAAACGATTGGCGGCTTGCTGGAATGCTTCCGTCATGCTGCCATAATCCTGATTGCCAAGAACAACTTCATCGCCATTTCGCCATGGAAACCCCATGATGACAATATTCAAGGCCTCTGTAGTATTGCGAACCAGAGCCAGTTCTTCAGCATCACAGGATAAAAACGCAGCCAGGGCAGTTCTTGCAGCTTCTATTGCGGCCTGCTGCTCTTTGCGCATAAAAACACTGGTGCGGGTATTGATGTCTTTTTCCCTTTCCTGATGGAAAGATAGCGTGGATAACGGCTGGTGGCTGAAATAGCCGTTTTCAAGGTTGATGAAACCTTCAGGTCGTGTGTACATTGACCTCACTCCATTCCAGTAATTTTCATCTGTTACACCTTCGTCGGATGACGGGGCAGGAGGCAGGGAGGATGTATGGAAAGAATCAGGTATCAGTGCTGTTCCAGCCAGTGCCACTGAGCCAGATATGAAATCGCGACGCTGCATGCCGCAATTTAATTCAAGTAAGGAAAATTAAATCATATCCTTGGGCAAATTTTCTTCCCCTGGCTTGTAGTGCTCCCTGAGTTCAGCGGGTGGCTGATGCTTTTTATTCATTTGCATCTGCAAAATATCTACCATGAAAGAGAAAGCCATGGCAAAATAGATGTATCCTTTTGGTATTGCCAGACCCCAACCTTCTGCTATGAGTGAGAATCCAATGAGCAGCAAAAATGCGAGTGCCAACATCTTAAATGCCGGGTGTTTATTAACGAAATTGCTGATGGGGCCAGCTGCAAAAAGCATCATTACTACAGATAATACAACTGCAACATACATTACCCATAATTCTTTTACCATGCCAACAGCGGTGATGATGGAATCTATAGAAAATACCAGATCCATGATCAGAATCTGAATAACCACCGCGGAAAACCCTGCTTTCTTTATTTTGGATGATACATCACCCGCTTCCCCTTCAGTTTTATGGTAAATTTCAGCTACGCTTTTATAAAGAAGAAATAACCCACCAGCAATCAGAATTAAGTCTTTTCCGGTAAAACCCTTTCCCAGCAATGTTAAAAGTGGTTCTTTTAGTTGCATTATCAGTGTGATGATACCCAGTAAGGCCAAACGCATCACGCCTGCAAGAATTAGCCCTATTCTGCGTGCTTTTCTTTGCTGATTTGCCGGCAATTTAGAGGCAAGGATGGATATAAAGATGACATTATCAATGCCCAGTACAGCTTCTAGCAGTACCAGCGTTAAGATTGAAACGATTATTTCAAATTCCATAAATTCAGGCTTTTATATCTTTTAACTTTAATTGCAGGGTTGTTCTGCCATTGAAAGTGTTTTCCTCAATGCAATAACAAGCTTGAAAGGTTTGTTTGTTGCTAACCTCGTGTATGTGGTGACTCATTCCAAAACCAATACTGTCAAGGCCGTAACCCTGCTGATGAACCATCATTTTCAGATGTTTGTCTTTCAAAACTCGAGCAGTTCCATTAGAATGCAGATTATCACTTCTAAAAACCGGAATCATGTTTCCGGGACCAAATGGTGCCATCTGGTTAATGATATTCAGCATTTTGGGGTTGATGTCGTTCAGTGAAATTTGAAGGTCATATTCAATTTCCGGTAGGGTTGGTACCCCGTCGGCTTTTTGTTTCACAACATCTTCAAAGCGTTGTGCAAATACTTCAAAATTCTCGGTGCGAATGGAGAGCCCGGCGGCATACTTATGACCACCATATTGTTCAACAACATCATTGCAGGCACCAATGGCCTCGTGTATATCAAAGTCTTTTACGCTGCGGGCCGAGCCGGTGAGCATACCATCATTTTCTGAAAAAACAATGGTGGGTTTGTAAAACTGCTCTACCAGGCGACTCGCTACAATTCCGATTACCCCTTTATGCCATTGGTTTCCGAATAGCACCGTACTTTTTTTGGCGAGTAATTCAGGGCTGGTTTCTACCAGGGATATTGCTTCGCGGGTAATGTCATTATCAAGTTCCTTGCGTTCATGGTTGCGTTCCTGAAGCACTTTAGCCAGTTTTCTGGCTGTATTAAAGTCTTTTTCAATCAATACCGCCACTGCAGCTTTAGCATCTGCTATGCGTCCCGCTGCATTGATTCGTGGACCTATGCCAAAAACAATGTCGGATATGGAAAGCGAACTTTTTTGTTGGTAGCCCTCTAGTAGTGCTTGAATTCCCAAGGAAGGATTTTCGTTAATTTTTTTCAGTCCAAAATAGGCCAGGGTTCTGTTTTCGCCTCGAATATCTACCAAATCACTTGCAATGCTCACGGCCACCATGTCTATATATTCCATGATAGAATCCAATGGAAGTCCATGTTTTTCTGCAAAGGCCTGTATCAGTTTAAAGCCGATGCCGGCACCGGATAATTCTTTGTATGGATATTCGCAATCGCTTCGTTTGGGATTCAGTATTGCTGATGCATTTGGAATGGTACTGCCGGGCAGGTGGTGGTCGCAAATAATGAAATCTACACCTTTTGAATTGGCGTAATCAATCAGGTCATTGGAGCGTATACCGCAATCCAGGGCAATAACCAGCCCAAAACCGTTGTCTGCGGCGTAGTCAATCCCTATCTTGCTGATGCCATATCCTTCCTTGTAGCGGTCGGGGATGTAGTAATCGATGTCTCCTGTATGTCTGTTACGCAGAAAGCTATAAACAATGCTAACAGCGGTTGTTCCATCAACGTCATAATCGCCGAAAACCATGATTTTTTCACCATTACCAATGGCCTGATCTATCCGGTCAATGGCCTTTTCCATGTCCTGCATGAGGAAGGGGTCGTGAAGATCTTCAATTTTGGGACGAAAGAACTTTTCTGCTTGCTGATAGGTTTCAATACCACGCTGAAGCAGGATGCTGGCTAGATGAGCATGAATGTTTAACTCACCTGCAAGGCGTGCAATTTTTTCTTCGGAGGGTAGGGGTTTTGCACGCCAAATAAATTCCATAGCATGCAAAAATCGTAAATTTTAACGAGGGTAAAAAATAAATCGATGATATTGTGGGTAAAGCCGATAATTGGCGCTTTACTCGGTTGCTTTAAATACAGGTTCAGGTGGGGATTCCAACGGTGCCGCAAGTTCGCATCGCATCCAGCACACATCTATCCATTGTCCATTTTTCCAACCTGCTTTCTTGTGAATGGTCTGTTCCTGAAATCCGCATTTTTTATGAAGCTGAATACTCTTATGATTAGGCAAGCCAATTAATGCAAACGCATGCGTAAAATTTCTTTCTTTGAGGGTTGACAGCAGGGTTGAATAAAGAATGTTGCCATAACCTTTCCCGGTAGCTTTCTCGGCAAGGTATACTGATGTTTCCACGGCCCACCTGTACGCTGCACGTTCCCGGTGTGCACATGCATAGGCGTATCCAACGATGTTGCCTTCACATTCCAATATGTAAAAGGGATATTTAGATGCTATTTCATTTAACCGATTACTGAAATCAATAATGGAAGGAACTGTTATCTCAAACGTGTAGGGTCCATTTAATAAGTAATTTTCATAAATATCCAAAATGGCAAAGGCATCTTCGGCTCTGTAATTTCGAATATTAATGTTGTCTTTTTTCATCCGATTTTTTTGTAAAATCGTTGCAAATTTCGTATATTTGTGTATTATCGAATGAGAATATTTACGTTTTTAGCAGTATGTCTCTTTTTTAAAGCCGCTCAGGGACAAATAACCATAACACAAACGTCAATGCCTTCCGCCAATGATACTCTAAGGTATTCATCAGTGCAGGCGGCGGGTGTTGCGTTGAATCTTCAGCAAAAAGGGGCGTCTCAATCCTGGGATTATAACAAACTGGTAGCCAATGGGCAGGATATTTACCGCTATGCATCTGCAAACACAACCCCATATCTGCTCTATTTTTTTAATCAAATAGGGCTGAAAACCGCAGACAGCTTGGGTGCAGGGCCCGTAATGCTAAAAAATATTTACTCATTTTACACCAAAAACTCCACTGTTTTCAAACAGGAAGGTATCGGATATTCTTATCAGGGTATCCCGCTTTCAGCCCAGAATAAAGATGATGATGAAATTTATCAATTTCCGCTAAAATATGGGGATTCTGATGTTTCAACCTATAACTTTAGATTTGCTATACCGGGTAATGTTCTAACGTTTGTGCAGGCAGGGGTAAGAACCAATGTGGTAGACGGCTGGGGAAGTATCGTAACACCCTACAAAACCTATCCTAATGTGTTGCGTGTAAAAACATTGGTTAATGGAACAGATTCACTGATTACGCAGTTTGGAAGAGTGCCCATTCCACGCAGGCAGGTTATTTACAAATGGTTGAGTGCCGATGAAAAAATACCTGTTTTGGAGATAACAGGTACAGAAACCAATGGAAATTTTACCGCCAATCAAATCCGCTACCGCGATAAATATCTGGGGCTGGTAAGTCCATTAAGGCCAAGAGCCGGTTTCACTATAAGCAAAACAGCGGGTTTTGTAACCGTAGACACATTTAATTTGACTGACCGCAGCCAACCATTTGCCAGCAGCTTCAACTGGCAGATTACACCCACCGCAGGTGTTTCTTTTGTTGGTGGAACTTCCGCTAGCAGCCGCAATCCCCGCTTGGTTTTCAGACAGGCCGGATTGTACAATGTTTCATTAATTGCGACCAATAATTTCGGCTCGGACGACACAACGGCCCCCAATGCCATCAGTATCCAATATGGGCTGTCTGTGGATGCTTTCAATTGTGCTGAAAAGTTTTTCTATCCCAATCCTGCTGAGGGTGTCATCATTTTTCAAAAAGCGGGAAATCTAAGGATTTTTGATGCAACGGGTCGATGCGTTCTGCATCGTATGGTGGGCGTTTCGGAAATTATTTCGATTGCAAATCTGCCTCGCGGGATTTACAATTTAAGACTGAATGATGCTCCATCCGTGCCATTGGTGCATTACTAATACCATTGTTTATTTCATATCCTGCGTTTTACCTGAGCTAAAGTTTGTCTTTCAATAAGCAAACCTTTACATTCGCAATGGTTATTAAAAACTATTGTGAAGATAGGAATCATTAAAGAAATCCGTGAGCGTGAGCAGCGGGTTGCCGTTTCGCCTCAGGTTGCTGCAACCTGGGTGAAACAAGGGCTTGAAGTAAGTGTTGAGACAGGTGCAGGCAACGGCAGCTGGTTCAGCGATCAGCAATACGCAGATGCCGGTGCTACGGTAGGTAGCCAGGAAGCGGTGCTTTCCGGTGCTCGGGTTGTAATGAAAATTAATCCCCCAACAGCAGAGGAAATTGCTGCCTTGCCAGAAGGTTGTCTGCTTTGCAGTCTTCTGTATCATCGCAGCAATCCCGATACCATTGCTGCACTGAATGCGAAAAAGATTTCTGCCATTTCACTGGATGCAATTCCGCGAATCTCAAGGGCACAGGCCATGGATGTCTTAAGTTCACAGTCCAATTTGGCCGGATATATGGCAGTAATTAAAGGAGCCGGCCATTTGGATAAAATTTTTCCGCTGCTGATGACAGCTGCCGGAACCATCACCCCTGCCCGAGTTTTGATTTTTGGAGTAGGCGTTGCAGGGTTACAGGCCATTGCAACGGCAAAGCGACTGGGCGCTGTGGTGGAAGCCACGGATGTTCGTCCTGAAACCAAAGAGCAGGTGGAATCACTTGGTGGTAAATTTATTGAGGTGAAAGGGGCCGAAGTTGGCTCAGAAGGTGGTTATGCCAAAGAGGCAACCGAGGAATATCGGGCCAAACAGCGTGAAGCGGTTAATAAATCACTGGCGCAGGCAGATCTGGTAATTACAACTGCATTGGTGCCGGGTCGCAAAGCTCCCATTTTGGTAGACGAAGAGCAGGTGGGTTTGATGAAACCTGGATCCGTATTGATAGATATGGCTGCCGAACAGGGAGGTAATTGTGTCTACACTAAGCCGTATGAGGTAGTAAATCAAAACGGAGTTCGCATCGTAGGAGCAGCCAATATGGCCTCAGAACTTCCCATTAATGCCAGTGAATTATTTGCAAAAAACCTTGTGGAACTTATGAAGCTGATTGCCCCGAAATCGGAGTTGGTCATTAATACAAGTGATGAGATTATTGCAGGTTGTCTGATATGTCATGAGGGAACAATAATTCACGGATCTATTTAAACCAATAAACAAACAAAAAATGGACACAATATTCAATTTCATCGGAGAAAATATCTCCATGATATACCTGGTGATACTCATGGTTTTCGTGGGTATAGAACTAATAGGGCATGTGCCCAGCGTGCTTCACACGCCGCTCATGAGCGGAGCAAATGCCATTCACGGGGTGGTATTGATTGGTGCAATCTATGTGCTTGGACACGCTGCTTCTGATGATGTATTCAGCCTTGTGGTTGGCTTTGTTGGCGTAATCGTGGGCACCTTAAATGTGATAGGAGGTTTTGTGGTTACGGACCGCATGCTGGAGATGTTCAAGAAGAAACCGGGGAAAGGAGCCAAATCATGAAACATATACAGGAAGTACTGTTCCTGCTGGGCTCATTGGGCTTTGTAGTGGGATTGAAAATGATGGGTAAACCCGACAGTGCCCGCAAAGGCAATCTGGTAGCCGCAGCAGGTATGCTGTTTGCCGTGCTGGGAATCATGTTTTTTAAACACGGTGAAGAGGGCATTCATGTTGTAAATAATGTGGGCCTTATTTCTGCGGCTATTGGCGTTGGAACCCTGGTTGGCTGGCTTATGGCCAAGCGGGTGCAGATGACCGCTATGCCCGAAATGGTGTCGCTGTTTAACGGAATGGGTGGTTTGTGTGCGGCCCTCATTTCTTTGCTGGAATGGAAGTTTAAAGGGGATTCTATTGCCACCATGCCTGCCGGGGAATACCTGGCCATCATTGCCGGTTTGATTATCGGAACGGTATCTTTTGTTGGAAGTATCGTGGCCTGGGGTAAGCTCAGCGGCAAGCTGGGCGATTTTCGTTTCCCAGGGCAACAGTTTATTAATATCATTATGTTGCTGGCCATTGTAGGAGCGGCCTGGATGAACCTTGGTGCCGCAGCTGATGGCAACATGCTGTATTTTTATTTGGTGATTATTCTTGCATCTGTTTATGGACTGCTGTTTGTATTTCCCATTGGCGGTGCTGATATGCCCGTGGTGATTTCGCTGCTAAACTCTTTCACAGGTGTGGCTGCTGCCTGCGGCGGATTTTTGTATCACAACAATGTGATGTTAATGGGTGGTGTGCTGGTGGGATCTGCCGGTACTATTCTCACCATTGTGATGTGCAAAGCCATGAACCGCAGTCTTACCAATGTGCTTATCGGTGCAGTGGGTGGAAATTCAGGGGCAGTTGCCTCGGGTGGCAAGTCCGGTGGAACCGTGCGAGAAGTTCAGGCCACCGATGTAGCCATTCTGATGAAATATGCCCAGAAGGTAATTGTAGTGCCAGGTTATGGCTTGGCAGTGGCTCAGGCTCAGCATGTGGTCCACGAACTGGAGGGACTGCTGGAATCGGAAGGAGTGGAGGTTAAGTACGCTATTCACCCTGTAGCCGGACGTATGCCTGGACACATGAACGTGTTGCTGGCAGAGAGCAATGTGAGTTATGATAAACTGGTAGAGATGGAACATATCAATCCGGAATTTGCAACCACCGATGTAGTGTTGGTGGTGGGCGCCAATGATGTGGTAAACCCGGCGGCAAAAACCGATCCGGCAAGCCCTATATATGGCATGCCTATACTGGATGTGGAAAATGCCAAGCAAATTGTGGTATTGAAGCGAAGCATGAAATCCGGTTATGCGGGCATTGAAAATGAATTGTTTTACAACAGCAAGTGTGGAATGCTCTTCGGCGATGCCAAAGATAGTTTGCAAAAGCTGGTGAATGAGGTTAAAACCCTTTGATGATAATTGGCAGAGTACGCTTTATTGCCGTAATTTGCACTACACGATGAGACAGGGTTTTCTTTCCGCAATTTTATTTTTTAGCACTTCGGCTTTTGCCCAGTCTTATTATTACCAGATGCCTCAGAAGGGCAATCCTGGAGGGATAAATCGCGAAAACGATCAGTCAAATGAAAACGGAGGTGGCTGGGTCCTCATCATGGATTCCGCCGTAAAGACATCCTATTCCGCCATTCAGGCACTTCCCATCGGTTTCAATTTTCGCTTTGCCGGCCAGCCTGTAACCCATTTTAAAGTTAGCAGTACTGGTTTTCTCACCTTCGATACCCTGGCTGCGAATACTCCCACCACCGGACCTGAGTCATTACCCAGCAATAATTTGCCCAATCAAACCATTTCTATTTGGGGGATGAATGCGGGAAGCAGCAATGACAAAGTGATTTGTAAGGTCTTTGGTAATCCGCCGAACAGGCAGTTTTGGGTGAAATTTTACAGCATGAGCACCCCTGGCGACAGTTTGTCATTTACCTACTGGAGCATGGTGCTGGAGGAAGGGACCCACAATATTTATCTGGTTTCCATGAATCATGGTGCAGTGCGTGATTATGTTTCTCCAAAGCATACGCTTGGAATTCAGGTTTCGGCTACCAATACCACCGCTGTTACGGGTAGTCCAAATGTAACCAACTTGCCTTTAAACGAATCATATAAAGATAATTTCTTTTACCGGTTTAGTTATGGATCACAACCGCTTACCGATGCCGCTGTGGTTTCATTCAGATTGCCGGTTTTAACCCTTACCGGCAGTAACAATGCGGTAAAAGTGGTGGTGAAAAATGAAGGTGTTCAAGCCGTAAACTCATTGAAGCTGAATTATCAGATAAATGGCGGTCCCATACAGTCTTTTAACTTTAGTGGTTTAAATATTTTGTCTTCCTCCGGTTCCTTTGATACACTCACAGCATCTTCAACCATTGCGGCGGTTAACCCCGGCGAACGGCAGGCAGTGAAAGTATGGATTAGCGAGGTGAATGGAGGGGTTGAAGTTAATACAACCAACGATTCTGCCGTTGCATCAACCACTGTGTATGCGGGCTCAGCCCCAAAAACCGACCGGGTATTGCTTGAATATGCTACCGGTGCCTGGTGCACAGATTGTCCACCGGCCGATGCCGTGGTTGAAAAAATGAAAAAACAGATGGGAGATACCCTTATTGCACTTGCCCATCATACGCTGGATGGTATGACTATTCCAGGCGATTCATTTGTCAATGAAAAGCTGGATTCATTTCCATCAGCCAGCATTCAAAGAACTTTAAGCCCATCCAATCATCAGATTGGTAACGAAGGCACCACCGCCTGGACAAATGCTGTTCGCAATATCCTGCAAAGTCAGCGCTGGGCAGATATTAAAGTGAGCAATATGCAGTTAGATACCCATGGTTTGCTTACCTGGAAAATGAGGGTAAAAATGCTCGATTATGTTGCAAAGTCTGATGTGAGAGCAGGATGCGTGGTTGTGGAAGACAATATTCGAGGCAACGGACAGGCTTATGATCAGCAAATTGGCAATAAATACCTGATTGCCGCTGTCAGTTCATTCAAAGGTAAATCCAGTCCGCTGGTTGGTTACTATCATCAAAATGTGATGGTTTCATCACCAACAGGTATTTGGGGAGCAAATATTCCCATTGCCGGAGATATGCTGAAGCCAGGAGATACTTTTGAATGGTCCATGAGTTATCGTTTTTCGGCGTTGTTGAAGAAGGAATTCATGTCGGGAACAGCCCAGTATTTGCCTAATGGAACAAATGTGTTTGTTTCCGGAAAACCCATGGATATGAGGGTCATTGGATTTTTAGCGCTCAAAGGACAAAACGGAGAGAGGGATGTTCTGGCTGTTACTCAATCTAAACTATGGGATGTGAACATGAGGAGTAGAAAAGCAAATAAATCTGCCATGCGATTGTATCCCAATCCCACCAATGGCAGTGCCATGCTTGAAACCGATATGACAGGGGATAAGCAGGTTTTAATGCTTTCTTCAGCAGGTCAGGTAGTTGCGGAATTCAGCACCCGCGAATCAAACCTGATGATTCCAACGATCAGTTTGGCGGATGGAATCTATTACCTAAAATGTATCGGTGCCGATGGGGTTAAGCAGTTATCCTTCATCGTTCGTCACTGATTCAGCGATATCAGATCCTGTATCATATCAATGGCCTGTTCGGCACTATGTACGGGCTCCAGGCAGGTTTCACCCAGGCACACATAAATATGCAGCGAATCCATTTTTTTACCCGTAAACTGGGGCAATTCACTTTGTGTTTCTGCGAATGAAACCTGGGCATGGGCCGGAAGTGTAAAACATAGTTTCTTAGCTGCTTCATCGGAGCCGGGACCACAGCAGGCGACTTGTATAAAACCGCTGGAACCGGCCAGTGCAAGGCGTCCCCAGTTGCTGTACCAACCCGGATATTCCAACATAGTTTTTTTCACAAATCCCAAAAGATCCATGCCCATTGCTATGAATCCTTGTTTTTGAAATATGGTGCCTAGTTTGCACAGTGAGTGTGCCATTACAGAAACAGAGCTGTTCATCACATCATCCGCTAAATCGGTTTTTCTCAGAATCAATGGCTCTCCGTCACTGGGCGTAAAGTAAAACGTACCGGTTTCCGGATCGCGGAATTTCTGAATGGCTTTTTCTGCAAGGGTTTTGGCGAAGTGTGCATATTCCATTTTCCCGGTGGCTGAATACAATGTTATAAGCCCTTCGGTGAAACAGGCATAATCTTCCAGAAATGCGGGAATACTGGCTTTTTCCCTGCTGTAGATTCGAAATAGCTCACGGTTTTGCCAAAGATTTTCCTGCATCCAACTGGCCAACATTTCAGCTTGCCGGATAAAATCAGGATTTTTTAAACATAATCCGGCATCAGCCAGGGCTTTCAGCATTAGGCCATTCCAGGCGGCTATGATTTTATTGTCAAGTCCCGGACGCGGCCGTAAATCCTGAAAATCACGCAGTTTTTGCTTCACTGTTCTCAACAATGCGGTGTAGGAGCCAACATCAATATTGAGGGTTTCGAGCACCTGAAGGGGGGCAAGTTTGCGGTACAGTATGTTTTGTCCATGTTCCCAGTTGCCGGGTTCTGTGCAAGAAAAAATGGTTTTGGCAAATTCAAGTTCTTCGCTGTTCAGGCATTGTTCCAATTCGGCATGGCTAAACACATAAAACTTGCCCTCTACACCCTCGCTGTCGGCATCCAATGCACTGTGAAAGGCATGGCCGTCATAGAGTTCATTTAGGCAAAATTGGATGCATTCTGTGGCAATTTCCTTGTATAGAGGGGCGTCTGAAATTGCGTGGGCACGGCTGTATAAACTGATGAGCTGGGCATTGTCATACAGCATTTTTTCGAAATGGGGTGCAAACCATTTTCCATCTGTGCTGTATCGGCAGAAACCACCCCGAAGGTGATCATAGATGCCGCCATTGGCCATTTTTAACAAGGAGAGATGTGTGAAATCCAGTGCCTCTTCGTGTCCCGTTTGAAGGTAATAATCCAATAGCAACTCATATTGGTTGGGTAGGGGGAATTTGGGCACCCGATTAGGGCCGCCTTCTTCCCAATCGAAACCCTCGGCCATTTTTTCATACAAACCGGGCAATTCAGATTTGCCTAAAAAAGGGGAAGAATGTGGTAAGATGTCATTCATACTTTTCAGGCCTCCCATCACTTTTGCGGCATATTCCAGTGCTTTATCTTTCTCATGGGTCCACAAACTGTGAATCTGCAGCAGTACCTGTTGCCATTTGTCGATAGGGAAGTAGGTTCCGGCATAGACAGGGCTGCCATCGGGAAGGCAAAATACATTCAGGGGCCAGCCCCCGCGTCCGGTCATTAGCTGGCAGGCGTCCATGTAAACCATGTCTATATCCGGGCGCTCTTCTCTGTCTACTTTCACATTGATGAAAAAAGTATTCATCAGTTCAGCGGTTTTTTCGTCTTCAAAGCACTCTTTTTCCATCACATGGCACCAGTGGCAAGCACTGTAGCCCACGCTGATTAAAACGGGTTTGTTTTCCCGTTGGGCTTGTTCCCAGAGGTTGCTGTGCCATTCGATCCAGTTAACAGGATTGTGCGCGTGTTGCAACAGATATGGACTTCCGGCATGTATAAGGGCATTGGTGTGTTTAGGATTGGCTTTCACGAAAACTTGCTGTTAATTTGAATAATGATGTGCAAAGTTCGTTTGGCAATGGCAATAATCGGCACAATGTTGATGATTAATGTTTCTTTCAGTCAGCGCATACTCACGGCAGATACACTTCCAAGAAAATCATTTTCCGGTTACCGCGAAGCAGCTGATACCTTGTGGAGCAAACTGGCAAGCAGGAAGCAGCAAACATTGCTTACCTACACTGCACCTGATACGGTGTATTATGGTATGCTCAGAAAGCAGAATCCTGAGATGCAGGAGCAAATCATGCGGGGATTGTGGCTGAATTACGGTTATAAGGTAGACAAATCTTTTGGTAGGGCTTATAAACAACTCAGAAAGCAGAAAATAAGCATGCAACGTGCTAAAAGAGATACAATGCTGGTTTCATTCACCGCAAAAAATGCGGAGATAATAAGGGTGGAACAATATTTTACTAAAGGGAAGTTGCAGTATTGCCTGCGTTTTATGGTTTGGAATACCGTCTTTGGCTGGTACTATACCGGAAACATCGATTTTTTTGAAGACCGCACCCGAATTCGTTAATGAGCGGAAAGTAATTGTTTTACCATGCCCGGACCCTGATAGACAAATCCGGTGTATACCTGATACAGATTGGAACCTGCTGCTTTTTTCTCGAGGATATCTGTGGCGGTGAAAATACCACCAACGCCGATAATCGGATAATCATTTCCGAGCATTTGTCGCAACTGTGTGATTACCTCGTTGCTTTTTTCCCTTACAGGCGCTCCGCTCAATCCTCCGGCCCCGATTGCTTCCAACGTTTCTTTGCTGCAAATCAGACCTTCTCTTGAAATGGTTGTGTTTGTAGCGATGATACCTTCAATATCGCATTCGCGTATGGTGTCTGCAATTTCCTGAAGGGCTTCGGGTGTTAAATCCGGGGCAATTTTCAGGAGAATGGGTTTTTGGTTTTCAAATTGTTTTCGCAGTTGATGTAGTTCCTGAAAAAGGGCGGTTAAAAATGCCTTTTCCTGCAATTCCCTCAGCCCGGGTGTATTGGGGCTGCTTACATTCACCACAATATAATCTACCCAAGGATAAATTTTTTCAAAACAAATGCGATAATCATCAATGGCTTTTTCATTTGGGGTTACCTTATTTTTTCCAATGTTTCCGCCCACAATCAGTCCGTCAGGTCTGTTTTTCAGGCGTTCAACCATGGCATCAATCCCCTGATTGTTAAAGCCCATTCGGTTAATGAGTGCCAGGTCTTTTTTCAGTCGGAACAAGCGGGGCTTGGGGTTGCCTTCCTGCGGTAAGGGGGTAACGGTTCCTACTTCCACAAAGCCAAATCCCAGGTTTTTCAGCAAATGCAGCCATCTTGCATCCTTGTCAAACCCGGCGGCCAAGCCGATGGGGTTGGGAAAATTGATACCCAGAAAAGTTACAGGATGTAGGGTATTACTTTGGTATTGATGCTTTAAAACATTGCTGATGACAGGTAATTTAAGTCCAACGGAGAGCAGATCCATTGCCAGGTAATGCGCCTTCTCGGGTGGAAACATGAAAAGAAAAAAGCGCAGCAGTCTATACATGTTTTTTAATGTTTAAAATGGCGCATGCCTGTTATCACCATGGCAATGTTATTGGCATTGCAGTAATCAATGCTGGCCTGGTCCTTGATGCTGCCTCCGGGTTGCACTACGGCTTTGATACCGGCTTTATCGGCAATTTCCACGCAGTCGGGGAAGGGGAAGAAGGCATCCGAAGCCATAACAGCGCCTTCCAGATCAAAACCGAATCGTCCGGCCTTTTCTATCGCCTGATTCAGCGCATCTACACGGCTGGTTTGCCCGGTACCGCTGGCCAGCAACTGGTTGTTTTTCACAAGAACAATGGTATTGCTTTTGGTGTGCTTCACAATTTTCAGGGCAAATTCCAGATCTGCAAACTGGCTTTCCGTGGGAACCATATTGGTTGCCGGCTTCATTTCTGCTTTTTTGGCAAGTCCGTTGTCTCTGTCCTGCACCAGTTCGCCGTTCAGCACAGTTCTGATAAGTTGTTGCTTGAATGTGCCCTGATGCGTTTTTAGCAATATACGGTTGCTTTTTCCCTGCAGAATTTGCAATGCCTCAGGGGAGTAATCTTCGGCCAGCAAAACTTCAAAGAAGAGTGTATCTATTTTCCTGGCGGTTGCCTCATCTACGGTGGTGTTGATGGCCAGAATTCCACCAAATGCAGAAACGGGATCGCAGGCCAGGGCATCATCCCAGGCCGCTTCTGCGGTGGCACGGGTTGCCACGCCGCAGGCGTTGTTGTGCTTCACAATTACGCAGGTTACACCCTGGTTTTTATCGAAGTCGCGCAGCAGACAGAGGGCGCTGTCCACGTCCAGCAGGTTGTTATAACTGAGTTCCTTGCCCTGCAACTTGGTAAATATGGCTTCCAGGTTGCCCTTGAATTCGGCTTTTTGGTGTGGGTTTTCGCCGTAACGCAAAGGATAATTTTTGGCGCCGCCAAACCAGTCGCCAATTTGGCGGTCATAATTGGCGGTTGTATTGAAAGCCCTGCGGGCCAGTTCTTTTCTTTCAGGTGTATTAAGGGTGCCGCTGCCCCCGGTATATTTTTCAAGAAACCAGCTGTAGTCGGCCTTGTCGCTGATGATGGCGGTGTGGTTGAAGTTTTTGGCTGCTGCGCGAATGAGGGAAACGCCTCCGATGTCAATTTTCTCAATGATTTCCTGTTCAGAACCGCCTGCATTCAGGGTTTCTGCAAAGGGATACAAATCCACAATGACCAGGTCAAGCAAGGGAATTTCGAATTGCGCAATTTCCTGCATGTCCTGCTGGTTTTCCCGGCGGGCAAGGATGCCTCCAAATACCTTGGGATGAAGGGTTTTAACCCGGCCACCCAGAATGCTTGGATAACCGGTCACATGTTCAATGCCGGTACAGGTTACTCCCAAATCTTCTATAAATTTTTGGGTTCCTCCGGTGCTGTAAATGGTTACGTTATTTTGATGCAGGGCACGAACAATGGGCTCAAGACCGTCTTTGTAAAAAACAGAAATCAGCGCAGATTTTATTTTGACATCCACAGTGCGAAATTAGCTTTGAATGAAGTGGAAAGGATGTCAAACCTCACAAAGGTTTTTACATTTTGTACACAAAAAATCAGGTGGCGGGGTATTTTTCTTTAATCTCCTCCCGTAACTTTCTATTTCCTTTATTGTATCGCGGCTCATAGGGACAATGTCTGCATCCGCTGCCGCAGCAAATTCCCCGTTTAAATAGAAAATACTCTGTAAAAACCAGGTACCCGTTTTCGAAATAATAATCCGAATGTGTTTTTTCGGGTTCTTTATTGTTCATTGCCGGGCAAGTTTAGTCTTTGCCGTGACAGCTTTTGAATTTTTTCCCACTTCCGCAAGGACATGGGTCGTTTCGTCCAACCTTAATTTCATTGCGGATGGGCGATTGAGGCATGGACTGATGTTCTGGCTGAGGCGGTGGCATGGAAGGATCCTGTGACATGTTGCCTCCGCCAATTTCCTCACGTCCTGTCTTCATTTTAGGTTCCTCTCTTCTTTTGCTAACACGTGCCTCCTCCACGCGGTCGCCACTTTCTATTTCACTTCGGAATAGCAGGCCCAAAACGCGCTGGTTCAGGCGGTTCAGCATTTGACCAAATAACTCAAAGCTCTCAATCTTATAAATCAGCAAAGGATCTTTCTGCTCATATTGGGCATTGTAGGTACTCTGTTTTAGTTCATCTAGTTCTCGCAAGTGCTCTTTCCACTCATCATCAATCATTTGCAGGGTAACCATTTTCTCCAGTTCGTGTATGAGTTCTTTGCATTCTGATGCCAGTGCTTTTTGGAGTGGAGTTACAATTTGAAAAGAATGAATGCCATCGGTCATAGGCACAAGCACATTCTCAATTTTTTCTCCCTGTTCCTGGTAAATACCCTGGAAAACCGGCAGCGCTTGTTTACGAATGCGTTCGTTTTTATCCTGGTAGTGTTTGGTTAAGCTATCGAATAGTTGATCAATAAGCGCATCTTCCTTGGATGTTAGGAATGTTTGCTGGTCAAAAGGCAGTGCTGCAGCAAGGGTTTTAATAACCTCAAGTTCCAGTTGTTCATAGCTGTCAGCGTCTTTGGCAAGTTGCACCTGTTCAGAACACCAGTTATAGAGCATGTTTTTAAGATCAATGCTGAGGCGGTCACCAAACAGGGCATTGCGGCGCATCCGGTATATGTTGGTGCGCTGTTTGTTCATCACATCATCGTATTCCAGCAACCGTTTGCGGACACCAAAATTGTTTTGCTCCATGCGCTTTTGGTTGCGTTCAATGGTTTTGGTCATCCAGCTGTGTTCAATCACATCCCCTTCTTTATAGCCAAACTTATCCATGAAGCTGCTTACGCGTTCTGAACCGAAAATTCGCATGAGATCATCTTCCAGACTCACATAAAATCTGGAGGTTCCGGGATCACCTTGACGTCCCGCCCGGCCTCGCAGCTGTCTGTCAACGCGCCTGCTATCGTGGCGCTCGGTACCAATGATGGCAAGGCCTCCCGCCGCTTTTACTTCATCCCCGATTTTAATATCTGTTCCACGGCCGGCCATGTTGGTGGCGATGGTAACAGCACCGGGCTTGCCTGCTTCAGCCACAATCTCGGCTTCACGTTGATGTTGCTTGGCATTCAGTACATTGTGCTTGATTTTCTTCATGGCGAGCATGCGACTTAGCAATTCGCTGTATTCCACACTGGTGGTACCAACCAGTACAGGCCTGCCTGCTTCCTGAAGTTTTACAACCTCATCAATAACGGCATTGAATTTTTCACGCATGGATTTGTAAACCTGGTCTTCATAATCAATACGAATAGCCGGTCTGTTGGTGGGAATAACCATTACACCAAGTTTGTAGATGTCCCATAATTCCTGTGCTTCTGTTTCTGCGGTACCTGTCATACCTGCTAGCTTGTGGTACATTCTGAAATAATTCTGCAGGGTGATGGTAGCATACGTTTGGGTAGCGGCTTCGATGCGAACATTTTCTTTTGCTTCAATGGCCTGGTGCAGCCCGTCGCTGTATCGGCGTCCGTCCAGCACACGACCTGTCTGTTCATCCACAATTTTCACCTTGTTATCCTGAATGATGTATTCCACATCTTTTTCGAACATGGTGTAAGCTTTCAGCAACTGCTGCACACTATGAATGCGTTCACTTTTGATGGCAAAATCGCGCATCAGTTCGTCCTTCCGCCTCAGTTTTTCTGCATCATCTGCAGAAGTTCTTTCAATTTCTGCAATTTCACTCCCCACATCGGGAAGTACAAAGAAGTTTGGATCTTCGCCGGCACCGGTAATCAATTCAATGCCCATATCTGTAAGGTCTACGCTGCTGGTTTTTTCATCTATGGTGAAGAAAAGCGGTGCATCTGCTTTGGGCATTTCTTTCTGCTGGTCTTGCAGGTAATAACTTTCAGTTTTGGTTAAAATGGTTCTAACCCCAGATTCACTGAGAAATTTGATGAGTGCCCGATTTTTTGGCAATCCGCGGTGAGCACGAAGCAGTGCCAGTCCGCCTTCACCTTCTTTGTAACCGGTATTGCCTTCGGCTATCAATCTTTTGGCGTCATTGAGGGCTGTAACAATATATTTTTTCTGGGCTTCAACAAGTTTTTGAATACGTGGTTTCAGGGCGTCAAACTGCTGGTCATCTCCATGTGGGGTGGGCCCGCTGATAATGAGCGGGGTTCTGGCATCATCAATCAAAACGCTGTCAACCTCATCCACAATGGCAAAATGGTGTTTTTTCTGAACCTGTTCCTCCGGACTGTGTGCCATATTGTCACGCAGGTAATCGAAACCAAATTCATTGTTGGTTCCATAGGTAATATCCGCCAAATAAGCTTTACGGCGCGATGCGCTGTTGGGCTGATGATATTCCAGACAATCCACCGAAAGTCCTAGAAAATTATAGAGAGGTCCGTTCCATTCACAGTCACGGCGTGCCAAATAGTCGTTTACGGTTACAACATGCACACCGCGTTTGCCCAGTGCGTTGAGGTAAACTGGCAAAGTGCTCACCAGCGTTTTACCTTCACCTGTTGCCATTTCCGCTATTTTACCGCGGTGAAGTGCAATACCACCTATGAGCTGCACATCATAATGTACCATGTTCCAGCGAATTTGTCCGCCTGCTGCAATCCATTCATTGCTGTATATGGCTTTGTCGCCCTGAATTTCCACATGGCCGT
>JBILTS010000130.1:0-6007 GCA_044371405.1 Bacteroidia bacterium | reverse complement strand
ATACCCATGCTGTGTTCTTTTGCCGAACCCATCAGCGGTCTTAGCATTGGAACCCCTTTCACTGATGCATCTGCGGCTTCCCATTGTCCCAGAAGGTTGTAAAACAAATTGGGGTTTTTTACATCCTGCCGCTGATATCGGTAATTGTTATCATACCCAACATTTAGCACAAATTTTTGGAATTGAATCCAGCCGATGTAGTAAGTGCCCTTATCCAGTAAAAGCGATGTATCGAAATAGAAAAAGTGAAAACCATTGAGGGTGTCTTTATACATGGGTATATCAAACGGGGCTTCATAGATGAGCTCATCTTGATTATCGGGTGCCCCCAATGTTGACAGTTTGCGCCATACCCTGAATTTGAATTTACGGCTGCTTACGTCTTCAACACTCTGATTAAACAAGACCGCCAGCCCCCTAAAAGTGTCTTTTTTTAATAAATCAAACTTCATGGCAAACTGCCCTTTGATATCTGGCAGAAATTCATAATTAAGGCCGAAACCACCTTCTGCAGATCCGTCATCCCAGGCATACCAGGGGGTAAATTGTTGTCGGGTTTGAAAAATATTATTATTACCCTTGGCATTGTAGTTGTCCGGGGTGATATCGTCGCTCTGGGGTGCTATTTTATAGGTTAATTCAAGATAAGGATCTGCACCGGACAGGGTGTCCATTTTTACCTGCCCAAAATTCTCGCCATCTAACCCAGGGGCAATATTTTTACTGCTCAAGTTAAATGGTCTCAACAATACCAAAGAATCATATCGGTTGCGTATTTCCAGTTGAAATCTGGTTTGAACGGTGGTGGCACTGTTCAGATTACGAATACTAACACTGTGCCCGGGCATGGTTTGTTCGGTAAAATTATCCATGAAATGCCTGTAAGGCATGGTGCAGTAGTCTTTCAGCAGTGAAGGAGAAGCAGATTGAATGGCCACATCACGTATGGCTGTATCTTTAGCGCTGCGGCCCTTATCCAACCGAATGTAATCTAAATGCCAGTGATTCAGATTTCCGGTGGCTTTCGTGAAATTTACCCAGCGAAACTGAAAAGTACCATATAAAAATTCTGTGTTAAAGGCAGGCACCATAACCTGTTTGAAAGCAGAAGTATTCTTGCCTGTTTGTGCCCAAACATTTTTCCATTCATTGGTTTTGGTTTTGAAATACAGGATGAGTGAGTCCTCCGCTTCCGGTGCATCGCCGAGTCCGGCTGTTTGGTAAAAGAAACTGAGGTACACGCTATCCGCAGGTGTGTAGTTTTTAGTAGTTACCGGACCTGTTTTATAAAACTGAAGGTTGATGGGCTGGCTGGTCAGACTGTCGGCGTAAACAAAAGTATTTTTGTTCAAAAGGCCTTTCCACGGCTTTCCGCGTTCATTCAGATGATCAAAAGTGGCCACATTAAAATCCGGCTGATTGACAGGGAATGAGTTGTTTATCCAAACCTGATTGTCAGCCCATCGGTTGTATGATGGATAACCATTTTCTGCAGTAAAATTATCGAAAAATGGCAAATCCAGGGTGTCTGTTATTTTGCTGAAGTGTACATCTTGTGTCGGCAACAACTTCAAGCGTTCTGTATTTTGCAGGGGTGTTAACCCAATGCCTTGTCCCAAAAGGATAATTCTGAACTTAATCAGAAATAGGATTGAAAGGGTTAATTTCTTTTTCATGAATGACAACCCACTGTAACGTCGGGTTTACTTCCAATATTGTAATGCAAAGGTAAAAATCAAAGCGCTGTTTTCCGCTTTTTTCTTTTTGACTTTTCATCAACCGGAGGATCCTCGTCTTTTATATCGGATTCCAAGGCAGTACTATCGGTATTTTCATCATCATCGGCTTTGTTTTTTATTACGAGGAGATCAATTAGCGTGCCTTTGGTAATCATTTTCCCTGCAGGAATCTCCACGCCGTTAATCATTTGTTTGGTAACCAGGTTGTTTCCAATTTCATCATAGGTGTACTCAATGTTCCCCAGTTCAAGGCCGTTGTTTTTTATCAGCACTTTTGCCAGGGTTAAACTCTGATCTACCAACATGGGCATTTTTATCTTGGGCTTATCAAGGGCGTTTACTACCAAATAAATGATGCGGTTTGGTTTTACATCGCTGCCGGCGGCAGGATCTTGCTCGGTTACCGCATCCCTCTTCACATTTTCAAGGTAAACCGAATCGATAATTTCATATCGCAATCCTTCATCATCGAGTTTTTCAATGGCCTCCTGCATGTTCATTCCGGTGATGTTGGGTACTTGAATCGCCACATTATGATTGGTGAACCAGTTCATCCACAGAAAAAGGAGCAGGATAAAAACACCTGTTGCCGCTATACCTAGTCCGATATTGAAGAGCCAGTTCTTATTCATGCTTCGATGATAACGAATCCTTTCCAAATTTTAATATATCACGGATAAAATCGAAGGGTTTGTAGCCGTTGATAGCTGCCTGATGATAGATGCAGGTGGCCGGAGTCATGCCAGGAAGACTGTTTACCTCGATGATCCAGGTTTCAATGCTGCCATCGCCCATGATTTTGACAAAGGCATCGATACGGCAATAGCCAGTCACATCAAGGCAGCGTGCCACTGCCTCCAGCGTTTTTCGAACCTCCGAACTGATTCTTGATTGTTCAGCAGCATCACGGCTAAATCTCGACGGGGTGATGTTTTGACCCTGGCCGGCCAGAAATTTCTCTTCAAGACTTAAAATCTCACTCTCAGCCAGGGCTTCGCTGGGTTCGAAAACTTCATACCGTAGGGAACCATTTTCCTGCTTGTGGGTCAGCATGCCTCCGGTGATTTCCAGAAACTTGATGGCATCACCTTTATCAATAAACTTCTCAATTAGCAGTTCATTTTTTACCGGAAATTCTTCATTGGGTGTTAATCCCAGTTTATGGCGAATTTCACTGTCGTCTTCCGCTGGATTTCGAAAGATACCTGTTATAAAATCATGAAGTTCATGGGTTGATTTAACCTTGCGAACAGCAGCACTGCAACCGTCATCGGCCGGCTTGGCGATTAGGGGAAGGCCAAACCGCTTAACAATTTCATCTTCCACAGCTGCCTTATCACAAAGCCACTCTTGCTTGCTCAGCATTCGGTGATCAGTCACCAAAAATCCATTTTCACGTAACTTTTGGTTGGTGATGTATTTATTGATGGTGATGGCTGCACTGTGCTGCCGACTGCCATTGTAATAGAGACCGTATTTTTCAAGTTCCTGCTGCAGGGTGCCGTCTTCGCCGGGTCGTCCGTGCAACGCTATGAATACGCCGGATACCATCTCACCGAGTTCTGCGAAAGTTATTTCTCGGGGTGCAGACAGCATTCCAGCCGGATTGTATTTTTTTGTAATATGTGCCGCTTCTGCTGAAATTGCTTCCAATACAGAATTGTGGGAGAAATTTAGTACTTTGTCTCTAATATCATCTGCATTGTCTTTTAACATGATATTGAGCGGAAGCTGAAATAGTCGTAGTCTGTCCGCACTGCCGGTCAAAAAAATAGGTACGGGCTCGTATTCTGCACTGCTGCTTAACTTTTCGTAAATATTTCTGCCGCTTTCCATGCTGATATGGCGCTCGTAGCTGTAACCACCCATGATGACAGCAATCTTTTGGATATTTTTTACGCCTGAAGACAATGCTTCAATTTGGGCATCCAGTTCAGACAATTGGCTGCGCAAACCCTGAGACCGCGGTTGGGTTTCCATGCGTTCTGCCAGAGAATTTCTGATGATGAAGGTGAGAAAGCGTGCGGGATTTAGTCCAATTTCTGCTGCCTGGTGGAAGAAGAAACTACTGGGCATCATTCCGCTGGTGGTATTGGGGTCGTTTAGGAATACTTCGTCATCATCCGAAACAAATCCGTCAATTCGGGCATAAACGTTGAAGCCAAAGAAATCATACAATGCAGTGCAGGCCGTTCTTATTTCTTCCAGAAGTTCGGCAGAACCCGGCATCGGTGTAATTTTATGGCTCAACCCGGGCAGGTATTTGCTGCGGTAATCAAAATAGTCGGTTTTCTTGCGTATTTCAGTGGGGGGTAATGCCAAGGGATTGCCGGTATCGTCGCGTACCACAATGCAGCTGAATTCCCTGCCCTGTATGAATTCTTCCAGCACCACTTCTGTTTCGGCATCCGGAGATTCCAGCAGGGCGCTGCTTCCCGCCTCCGAGAGTAAATCATTCAGGCGCCTCATCAAATCATCGGGCATGTAGCAGGTTTTTCCATTCAATAGCACAGGCAAGCCCAGTCCACTGCGTATATCCGTGGTTTCTTTGATAAAATCAATTTTATCTTCTTCCGATAAACCATTCCACTCTTCAAATTCGATGCGCATGCGGAACAAAGCAAGATCTACCGCCTTTTCAAAAGTCCGGTAATCGGTATGTTTCAATACGCTTACCCCCAATGAACTGCCTTGATTGGCCGGTTTAACCACGAAGTGCTCATTGAATTCACGGTTGTAAAAAACAAAGAGATTTGCCCGTTCTCTGTCATCCGCCTGCAGCCATGCATCGCGTTTCAGGGTTTGATAATGATTTACATAAAGCCCTGCTCTTTCCTGAAAGTCTTTTTGCCTTGCCTTGTTCATGCCCAGTGCAGAAGCAAAAATTCCGGAACCTGAATAGGGTATGTTGTACCATTCCAGCAATCCTTGAATGGTGCCATCTTCTCCAAGCGAACCATGAAGCGCCAGAAAAGCAAAATCAATATGTTGGTTAAGTTCAGAAACCTCCAGCAAAGTTCCCAGTCCTGCCAGCATTTGTTTTTGCAATTCCTTACTGGGATTTAAACTTTCTGCATACACCTGGAAACCATGGGGCAAATCCGGCAGGAAAGAGGCAGGAGGATAAAAATCCCGGATACTGCCCTTGTAAACATATTCCCATTTGAGCAGCACGAAATTGCCATATGGGTCTACAAAAATGGGTATGGCCTCAAAAAGATTTTTATCCAGATTATCGTATACGGTGCGGCCACCGGCAAAAGAAACCTCGCGCTCCCGCGATGCGCCGCCAAAGAAAATTCCAACACGGATTTTGGATGACATTGTTGCAAATTTATGTTTTGCTGTCTTCCTTTTGTGGTGATGTAATGCACATACTGTGGATGAGTGCTGAAAACAGGGCGATTTTTGGCTGTAAATGCGTATTTTCGCAGTTCCTTTAATTATGTCAACCGTCTTATTAATTCAATCGAAAGAAGCTATTTCCGGCACAAACCTACCAGAATCTGTTCAACATTACTTTCAAGGGGCTTTTGATAAAGATGCCTGGAGTCACGTATACCGCGGACAGGAAGGGATATTTTACCTTGAAAAGGCAGGGAAAAATAACGGCCATGCAGAAAGTGAGCGTTTAAGAAAATGCGGCAGTGTGATTGCTAAATCTCTGAATGCCGATAAATTTCAAACGGTAAACATTATCAATGCTGATTCAACTTCTGAATTTGGACTTGCCCTGGCCGAAGGACTGGCACTGACCAATTATAAGTTTGATAAATATCTGAAAGACCGTGAAAAAACAGCACTTTCGCTTAAGTCGATAGATTACAAAGGAGCGGGGGAAGAACATTGGGGTGCGGTACAAACCATCGTTGAATCGGTTTTTGTGGCCCGTGATCTGGTAAATGAACCTGTGCTGGGTTTGAATGCAACCGGTCTTGCCGACAAATTTGTTCAGTTGGGTCAGCAGACAGGTTTTTCTGTTGAGGTTTGGAACAAAGCCAAAATTGAAAGTCAGAAAATGGGTGGACTCTTGTCTGTGAACAAGGGAAGCCAGGATCCACCCACGTTTAGCATTATGGAATACAAGCCGGCTAATGCCAAAAACACCAAACCCATTGTTCTGGTGGGCAAAGGCGTGGTTTTTGATACGGGTGGACTGAGTCTGAAGCCAACACCGGCCAGCATGGATTACATGAAGTGCGATATGGCAGGATCTGCTGTTGTTGGTGGCGTTATGTATGCAGTAGCCAAATTAAAACTGCCACTTT
>JBILTS010000138.1:0-5555 GCA_044371405.1 Bacteroidia bacterium | reverse complement strand
AAAGGCATCCACAAACCACAGCACATCACGCTTGGGCATGTGTTTCACGGCATCCAGGCGCATGCCGTCAATGCCCATATCTATGAACTTCTTGTAGGCCTGAAACAGGTAGTTGCGCACGCTGTCCCCGCTGGTCAAAAAATCGGGAGTATCGCCCGCCAGGGCGCGGTAGTAGAGGTTGGTGGTATCGTCGTAGCCCTGTGCAAAGCCGTTCCCGGACTTATTGTACCACTTGCCATCGCTGGTGTTCACGTAGCTTTCCATGCCAGGCCAGTTGTAGGCAGCGAGGTTGCTGTTATACGGGGCGGGCATTTTGGCCAGGTTGGAGCGGCTCCATATTTTACCATCCAGGGGATTGGCGGTCATGCCATCATATTGCCAGTTGGGATTATCGGCCAGGGCTTTGCCGTTTTTGTCTTTACCCCAGGGTTGGTTGGGATCGGTATTGTATTTGATTTCGGCACGGCCTTTCACGCCATAGCGACCTGCATGGTTCAGCACCACATCCAGAAAGATTTTGATGCCTTTGGCGTGGGCAGAGTCTATTACGGTTTTAAACGTATATCCCGGCGATTCCAGGCGGGGATCTACTTTGTTGAAATCCCAGGCGTGGTAGCCGTGGTAATCCAACGGACTTCGGTTTTGCACGATGGGGGTAATCCAGATGGCGGTGAATCCCATGTCTTTGATGTAATCGAGTTTGCGCACCAGTCCTTTAAAATCACCGCGCCAGGTAACATCCTGGGTGTCTTTGATGTTGTTGGAAGCGCCTTTGTACCAGCTGCACCATTCGGTGGGGCGGTTGTTGGTGGGATCGCCGTCAAAAAAGCGGGAAGTGATGAGGAAGTATATACTCTCTTCGCGGATGTCGTTCTGTGCCAACAGCCTGCAGGGCATGGCACAGATAGCCATTAACAGAAATATCAGAAACCGTTTCACGATTTCAAATATAATAAATAGGGAGTAAGTGTTAAAGTGATACTAAGCTTTAAAGCTTATATCAACAGCATTGCTGGAGGGCCTTACTTCATAATCAGCAATGGTATTAAATAGGCAGTTTCTGACTTATCCAACAGTATCGTTTGCCCGTTTTCCATGTTAAAGCATTTCACCTTACCATCCTGCAATTCGGAGCTCCAGAAGGTTTTACGGGGGATAAAACTATATAAACTTATATTTTTATAAAAGTATTTCAATTCATCAATATAGGGCAAGAAATAGCCACTCTCGGCATAAAAAGTACTAACCTGGGCATTGGCTGAGACAAAGTCCACCTTCTTATATTTAGCCTCTTGGGTAAAATCTGCATGGGTTGCATATTTCTCTTTTGTTTCAAAATTTTCGAAAATGAACACCGCCATATTCGGGGTGCTGACCGGGGGTTTGGCAGCAGCAGGGGGAGTGGGTGTTGTTGCAACTTTTGCAGAATGGGTCTCGCTATTCGACATAACAGCAGCATTGGCAACATCAAATTCCACAATATCTGCCGTGTAGGTGCACACTTTTTGTCCATACAGTGCCCCGAAAACAGATTGGAATTTAAAATCCACAATTACGTTGGCCAAAGCTTGATTTTTCGACAAGGGGTGTTCGGTTAAGAGATTTTCTTTTGCCTCTGCTACCATAGAAACATGGGCATTACCACCAATGCCAATGATGTAGGTTGCAGTACTTTGTCCGCTCACATTTTGTTTCACATAGTGAAAATTTGGCTGATTAAGCTGGGTAGCGTTGGTGGGAAATCCGGCAAAATAACTAACACAGCCGGTGAGCGATACCAGCAGCGGCAGCAGGAAAAGTGTAGATAGGTTTTTTCTCATGGGATTAGCTGGTGCAATAATACAAATATTCAGCGTATATGAAAACCAACAACATCATTACGGCTATCACAGCAGCACTATCATTTTATAACTTATCTGTTTAATATGGATAAATTGTTGACTATTGCAACTTCTTATCAATCTTCATATTGACTTTACAAACCATTTACTTTCCGATACAAAACTTTCCAAAGATGCTGCCCAGCAGGTCCTCGGTCGTAATCTCGCCCGTAATCTCTCCCAGTGCGGCCAGGGCCTCACGCAAATCAAACGCCAGCATCTCTTTGGATATACCGGCTTCGATGGCTCCCAATACGCGCAAAAGCGCATCTTCCGCCTTTAAAAAGGCATGGAAATGTCGTTGGTTGGTTATGAGCGTTTGATCGCTTAAATCGGCTTTAAATGCCGTGTTTTCATGTAAATAATCCCGCAGTCGCTGCCTGTCATCGCGGCTTTTCCCTGAAATGCCAATAAAACCACCGGCACCGCCCGCCTGTGCAGCCCGCTGCCATTCAATTTCATTAAAACCTGCAACCAAATCGGTTTTGTTGCCCACCACCCACACATCCTGCACCATGTTAGCCAATGCCTGCAACTCTTCGGTAAGATGAGCCGGCGTGCCCGCCGATAAATCTGCTATGTAAAGCACCATGGCGCTGCCCTGCATGTATTGATAGGTTCGTGCTATGCCAAGTTTTTCGATGGTGTCTGTGGCCTCTCGTATTCCGGCAGTATCAATAAGCCGGTAGCGCATTCCCTCAATCATCAGCACATCCTCCAGCGCATCGCGGGTAGTGCCTGCAATATCCGATACAATGGCCCGATCTTCCTGCAGCAACAAATTGAACAAGGTACTCTTGCCGGCATTGGGTCTTCCGGCCAAAACCACCTGCACGCCTTCCTTTACTGCATTGCCCTGGGCAAAAGTTTGCAGCAGCACCCTTACCTTATCCAACGCCTCTTGCAGCGATTGAATCAGTTCATCACGGCGGGCGAATTCCACGTCTTCCTCACTAAAATCGAGTTCCAGTTCTATCAGGGCGGCAAAATCAATCAGCCGGGTTCTCAGCAATGATATCTCCGATGAAATACCACCCCGTAACTGCCCCAGCGCTGCCTTATGCGATGCCGCCGATTCCGAGGATATCAAATCCGCCACGGCCTCGGCCTGTGCCAAATCCAGTTTGCCATTTAAAAAAGCCCTGAGGGTAAATTCCCCCGGCTGGGCAGGTCTGGCACCCAGCTTACAAAACGCCTGTACCAGCCTATCAACAATATAGGGAGAGCCATGGGTACTGATTTCAAGGGTATCGTCTCCGGTGTAGCCATGTGGTGCCCGAAAAACCGTGAGCAGTGCCTCATCCACCAACCCATCTTCATCCCACAATCCCCGAAAATGAACGGTATGACTATCAACCCCTGATATCGGCTTTTTAAGCAGTTTGTCTGCCATGGCAAATACACCGTTACCACTCACACGCACCACAGCCACTGCACCAACACCCGCAGGGGTTGCCCTTGCTACAATGATATCATGCCTGCCTTTCAACATCACAAAGGTACAAACAAAAAGCCCCGACCTGTCCGGCCGGGGCTTTTGTATAAGGTCAATTTAATTAGTTGGCACGAATCAGGTTCACAGAACCGGTCACATATTTCTGCTTCTTACCCTTGAATCGGTAGGTCAGCTGATAGAAATAGGTTCCTTCAGGCACTTCGGGTCCGTCATTGTTCACGCGGCCGTTCCATCCTTCTTTAGAATTTTCAGTGCGGAACACACGCTCACCCCAGCGGTTGAAGATCTTCAGCTCAAACAAGTCCTGACCTTGAATCGGTACTTTATAAGTGTCGTTCTTTCCGTCAGCTTTTCCGGGCGTAAACACGTTGGCCAGGTAAATGAACAGATCCACAACCACAGGTTTACAAATCGTATCCGCACAACCGGTGGCATTTTTGGCAATCAGACACACCCAGTAAACTCCGCTGCTGTCGTAAGACCATCTTACCTGCTTGTCGCCGGTATTGATGTTCTCAAAGAAGTCTTTGGGCAGAGAATTTTTGATGTCGTTCTGGTGTCCAAAGCCCCAGCGCCATTCGGTACCGTTCACATCGGTGCGGGTGAACACAAAGTCGGGTTTACCACTGGAATCTATATCGAAGTTTGCGGTTACACTGTCAACCAGGAAGGTATCAACCACTGGCTGTGTAGGACACCACGGCCTTGGATGGTTGCTGCCGTATTCTGCCAGGTGGGTTACTTTGTACTGTCCGGGTACACTAAACACGCGTTTGTAGTTTTTGGTTGTAACCGTTACAGTATCTACCTTACCGGTACTCATGTTCTCAAATCTCCATTTATAGGACTTGAACAGGGTATCAGAATTGTCCACAAACTCATTGGTGTCATTAGGACATATCGACGGCTTCACAATGAACCCGCGCACTGTATCACGCTTGATAACATTCACGATGAAGGCCGGTTGTCCGCTGCCGGTATCGGGGAATGTAGCAGGGCAGAAACGCTTCAGGTTGGGTGGAATGAACAGGGTATCGTACTGCTCAAGGAATACAAAGTATTTACCTGGCTTTTTGTATGTATGGTTAACAAAAGTGTCTTTTCTGTTATCAACCGCGCCATCACCATAGAACCATGTCCAGTCGGCACCTGCAGTAGCAGTATCTGTCAGGTTTTTGAAACGTACATTTTCGCCTTCGCAAATGGTAATCTCAAAACCGGCATAATCGGCATACTCAAACTTAGGACGAGGACCGGGGATCTTGATCCAGCGTTTGATGGTATCTGCACAACCCTGATCGGTTTTGGCAAAGATGGTAATCTGGAACCAGCCGTTGCGGGTGTATTTGTGTGCAAGATTGGGAGGCAACAAGGCCTCAGAAGATTTTCCACGGGTAAAGTAGTTGGTTTTCTTATCACCCCAATCTATGAAATACTCACGGATAAAGTCACACTCAATCGGAGCAGGACCATTACAGTTTCTGATGGCCCAATTACAGGGATCAAACAATTTGGTACTGTCATACAACTCGATGATGGAGTTACAGGAAGGCACTGAGAGGTTGAGCCCGAAGTTCACATCCAGGCGGCTGATGAACAGACGCTTGCTGATGGTATCGCGGCAGCCGGTGGAGTCACCCACGGCAACGCGGAACTCATAAACACCCGAGTCATTCTTATAGTAGATGGTTTTGGGATCGTTCGGACCACCACCCAGCTGGAACCATGGGGTTCCAACGCCGGTTGCACCGTAGGGAGCACCACCAAATCTGGTTACAGGGTTATTCGGATCATCATCACGTTTGTTCCAGTCCCAACGGGTGAATGGTTCGCGATTCTTCACACCGGCAAAAATATCGAGCTGACGCTGTGGGTCTCTCCAGTAATCTACAGGATCCCATGTACCAAAGTTCAGCGGATCTGGGTGGAAATAGCGGAGATCCAAGCGTGCCTGCAGGTTGGTGGCCTGATCCTGACATACAGTTGAATCGGGCAACTCAATCATGGCAGCAAAACCAACAATCACGGGGAAGGCAGCGAATTCATCACACTTACCATTGGCAGATGTCATGCTGATGCTGGCCAGGTGATAACCTGCCCATGGAGAACGGAAGGTATAGGCACGAACTTTCTTACCGCCCACAATGGCAGAGTCAAGGGGACGAATGTTGGTGTCACGCTGGTGAATAATTTTCTTTGAATTTGGATCAGGACGCAGA
>JBILTS010000048.1:0-14962 GCA_044371405.1 Bacteroidia bacterium | reverse complement strand
TGATAAAGCGGCCAAAACCGTTGGTATCAATACAACCCCTTGCACCGGTGGCGGGCTGACCTATGATACCCTGGTTGTTCCAAATCATGCGGGTAATCTGTGCAGGATCAAGAGCAAAAGGATCAAAGCCGCGGGCTTCAAGACGTTCTTTGATGCGATCCCATACGGCAGACACATCAGCAGCAGTATCCCATTTGCTGATGATAGCAGTTACGATGGTATCAGGCGTTTTGTCGAGCTTACCGCCGTGTTTTCCGTCATCCCATGCCGCAGAGCGATCTGTGCGGGGATCATCCTCCCAGTCTGTAGAACAAGGCAACTGCCGAGGACGAATCTCATAGCGGCTCTGAACCATGTAGTTATAGATTTTTTTGGTTCCTGAATCTTTCAGATAAACGCCGCGGTAGTAATCTTCCTGAATCTGATAACCCCACTGCTTGCTGTAGAACGGACTGGCGTTACCGGTGGCAAATTCCCAGCGCAGTGTTTTCAAATCATCATTCTTGGTTTTGTTGGCGCCAATGGGGCGAACCACCACAGGGTCGTTTTTACAGATTTTGCGAATACCTGACGCATTGGGCGTTGGAGTGAGCATTTCGAAGGTAGGATCGATGATGGGGAAACAAGCAAACTTGTCGTAGTACTGGGTATCAGCACACAAGGGAGGATCACCTACAGTTCCACCTTTTTTCACACCGTTTCCTACGATAATCCCAACTGTTATGCAACCGTTCGGGTTACATACTTCAGATGCTGTATACTGTTTAGAGAAGCGTGAAGGAGGGTTAGAAGCTATCTGGTAGCCCATATAAGGCATTCCGGGAGGTCTTCCGCCTGGTATCAAACCTGAAGTTAGGGTTGTCCAGGTAGTGGGCTTACAGAATGTATCGTAGTTGATTCCTACATAGGAGAAAGTACATCCGGGCTTCAAATCGCTGAGGATGAAAGTAATACCATACTGAGGATTTTTACCACCCAAACATTCAATCGCATCTTTCACCAAACCAGACCCTACGCCACCAGCATTGGCATGCAGCATGGATAGCTGTTTGATGGCTTCCGAAGTACAAGCCAGTGGATGACAAGTGTCTGAATGCAACAACCTTACATTATTACACTGCGGGATATTGGCATAATACAAATCTCTCCAGCGCTTGTAATCCACTTTGTAATCCAGCCCAGCAGTTCCGGGGAAAGTACGCTTGATGAAGCCAATGATTCTGGGATTCTCGCCTTTCTTGGTACGAATGCGCAGCAATGGCGCCGGCAAGGTATCTCTCTTCAGGAACACGGTAAACAGGAAACGGAAGGAATCCGTTTTACTCGTTAATTTAATAACTTGTCTGGGTACCAACCGGAGTGTCTTAGGACCAATATGACGGGTGTAGGGTCCGCCTTGAGGACCGGTAAAAGCCGTATCACCTGTCTTCAACTGCACATCCACACTGTCTGTAATGTAACGTTCAGCCGGGCCTTTAATGCCTTTTTCCCACAAGAAGGTTTTGGTTTTGTTCAAGGCGTACTTAGACTGATTGGCCAGCAAACTATCCGCTTTGCTTTTGGGGATAATCAACATGGTGTCTTCTATGATAAAATTGGTATCTGAAGGCCATACATTTATTCGCTTACAAAGACGGGTGCTTTCAATGAAAATAGCATCCTCCATGGGCGCATTTTTGAAGTCTGAAAGCATCACCAAATCCCAGCTCTTGTAGTAGTGGGTAGGTAATGAATCGTTACTGAACTGACAGTTTACATTCACGTTTTTATTGTTCAGGCGATCGGTAGTACACCTGGGAGCATAAGAATCGCCAAAATCCCAAACACGAACGGCACATACCCGCTGGCGGAACAAGGGATCCACAAAACCTTTGGGCCTCACCCACTGCTGGGCATTGTCAAATACGTGTCCGGGGTGGTTATTTCCAGCCCATTTCTTGAACGTACTGTCATCATTCCACATGTTCTTATCGTTATGATAGAACTTGGAGAAGTTTTTAAAGTGGACAGTATCCTGAACATCCTTAGGGCACTGAAATACTTCAAACTCGGCAATCCTGTTAAAGGGTATTTCAATGGTGGATTGCGGACCTATGATTAATACGGTGTCAAAAGCCACTTTCCTACGGGTGATACCCCCGCAGACGATGTCATAAGTGAATTTAACCTGGAATGGACCAAGACCGGAGAAGGAGTGTGGTGGAGCCAAAGAACGGTTATTGGTGTTCAAAGGTCCTGAATTGGGATCGCCAAAATTCCAGAGGAAGCTGGAAATACCCACCACCGGCTGAGGCACAAGGCTGAATTTGATCTCAGGATCTGATATACAGGTTGAGTCTTTATCGGCAACAATCTGATATTCGCCTTTCAACACCTGAGCAGCGGCCTTCATCTCGAAAGAATCTTTGCAGCCATCTGTGGTTTCAATGATCATTTTGATGTCGTAAACACCGGGCTTGTAATACTTCTTGGTAATATTTGGACCCCACTGATTGCCGGTAGTGCCGTCGCCCCAGAACCAAGTAATGTTCTTAACCTTACTCTGGGCAATTCTGGAAATATTCCGTATCAAGGCAGTTACTGAGTCGCAATCCACGGGCTTGTTACTGGTAAAGGCCGGGCCGATAGCCTCGCGCACCTTGGCTGCACAAATAACGGTATCGCTTGCCACGCATCCGTTGGCATCTGTGTATTCCACATATAAATCGAAACATCCGCCCCGTACGTCTTTGATGTTGTAGCAAAATGGATTTACTACACTGCTGTTCTGAAAAAACTGACCATCACCCACCACATACTTTGCAGATTTGATGGGAGATCCGTTGGGGTTTTTGGTTGAATCACTGAAGCAAAACAGGTTGTTTTTAAAACACTGTTCGGGCTGACTCAGCAACTTCAGCTTAGGAACCGGACTGGTTTTGATGGTAATCTGAACGTTAGATGTACATTTATTACCATTGATGGTTGTAATGTACCGAACATTCTTTACGCCGGGCGTTTTGAATGCATAGTTCAGGTTTTTCTGACCTGAAGCACTGTTTTCGCCGTTAAAATCCCAGTCGTGGGTGGTACCTGAACTGGCACCTTGAAATGAAATTGGTGAACCCACGCATTCGGCTCCACTGAACTGAATGGTGCACTGTGCCGCAGCGTTGCTGCCCGCAAAAAGCAGGGCAAGAGCCGGCACAATCTTTTTGAAAATGGCTGTATAACCTTTCATGATGTTGTTGTTTTTCCTGTTTTGGGAAGCCTCAAAAATATTCATTTTGAGTGAATTTACCACGTTTTCCATGATATTTTTTTGCTTTTTATACTGATTTATGAGATTCATTATTGTTCAATTTTGTATTTAACTGTGCTGTTTTTGGCTTATCTGTTTAGCAAAATGAGTTTTGAAAAAGAAACGGCTTTGGCCGCCTGAGCCGTTTTGTAGGTGATGGTAATTCTGTATGTTCCGGGCCCACATTCCACCGATGCAGATTTGCCGTCCCAACGAATAGACGGATCGTTACTTACAAACACCTGCTTGCCGTTTTTATCGGTAACCACTTGGTTAAACTGTGTAACGGGCGGCAGGGTTATTTCCAGCATGTCATTAAGCCCATCTCCATTGGGGGTGAAAACATCAGGAATGCTGAGTCCCGGGTGGCGCTGACGTGTAACAACCCTGCAAATACCTGAATCGATGCAATTTGCAGCACGGAAAACCAAAACCTTCACCTGATACTCAGCATTCATATCAGGATAATTATGAAGGCCCGGATTGCCCGAACCACTCTCCCCATCGCCAAAATTCCAGGAAAGATAAGACCCTGCGGGGACATTGACCGGGGTAAAAAGCCAACTGTTATCGGTTTCGCTGCGGGTAGCTGTTACCTTTAAGTTTCTTCCGCAAGGCGGGGCTGCCACAGTTGGATGTTCTTCCACCACCATCCGGTTTGTTCGTCCTTCCTGGGGGTTAGAATTTGTGGGTGTTTGTTGAATGGCAGTTATTTCAACAGAAGCGCTGCTTTTGCTATCACCACCTGTATTCGCTTCAGGGACTGCAATAAGTAACGGTTGGGCTTGCTGTTGAATTTGCACTTCAGCCGTTGTGGTTGTACGCATGGGCGATGAAGACCCAATTTGTGGCTGATTGACAGCATTTTCGTCTATTTTCTTTGCCGCAGCTACTTCCGGCCGAACTGCTTTAACTGCCGGTTTTGACTGCTCTTGTGTTAGCAATAATACTCCAGCCGTAACCGCCAATGTGCCTGCTACAATGTAGGTCCATGCAGATTTGATGATGAGCGACGCAACGCCGGGGGCCGCTGCAGCAGGCATGGCAGCAGCAACTGACTCCCACACGCCCGGAGGAGGTGTTATTCCACCGTCTTTCAGGCCACTGCGGAATAAGTCGTCTATGGGATTGTGCTCGTTGTTCATTCTTAGCTGCGTTCTGCCAGTTTTATTTGTAACATCTTTCTTGCCTTAAAAAGCTGGGTTTTGCTGGTATTTTCACTGATACCCATCAATTCAGCTATTTGCCCGTGATTGTATCCTTCGATGGCATACAGGTTAAACACCGTGCGGTATCCCACAGGAAGCGTTTGCAGCAAGGCCATCAAATCTTTCATGGCAAGCATGGGAAAAACCGATTCATCACCACCGATGTGGGTGTGTTGTTCTAGTTCATCGGTGTAGGGCTCTTGTTTTAATTTTTTGATAAAATCAAGGCAGGTGGTTACGGCAATGCGCCTCGCCCACCCTTCAAAGGATCCCTGAAACCTGAATTTTTTCAGACTTTCAAACAATTTTATGAAGGATTCCTGCAACATATCTTTTGCATTATCGGGAGTTCCGCAATACCGCAGGCAAATGGCATACAAAACGGGGGCATATTTTTGATACAACGCTTGCTGCGCGCGGGAATCCGCTTTCAGACAGGCCTTGACCAATTCGCTCTCCGTGATGTCCGCATTCAATGATGCCATGCAGGTAATTCATAACCCCTTATTAACCTTAAGAGGATTTTTAGGACAAAAGGGTTGCTCAAAGATGAAAAATTATTTCAAAAATATTCCGCTGATTTTGAAAGACAGATCCGTAAATATCATTTTGATATTGCCATTGCGTTCAACTTCATAAATAGCGGCATCAAGGGCCTCAAAGATGCCTGTAATTTTATGGGTTGACATCAGTTTTCCCAGTTTGGAAACAAACTCTTTTTCATTATCATTCAAACCATTTCTTTCACCCAGGTAATTCATTACCGCCATAGCCCTCATGATTTCGGTTCCATAGAGCAGCAGCCCTTTGATGAATTCGCGTCCTTTTCCACTTATTTCTTCGGTCCAGCCGGATGCCTGATGCAAATTCCGTTTATAGCAAAACTGCATCCACTGCCTAAAGGGCTCCATATAGGGGCTGTCTGTGTTGGAAGCAAGTTCGGTGGCTTTGATGAGATCCCCACCCGACATCATGGCAAACCGTGCCGCCTCCTCTCCGGTCATGGCGTGTTTTTCTGTTAAATATTTGGACAGATCACCTTCATCTATTGGTGGTACCCTTACCATTTGGGTACGGGAAAGGATCGTAGTAAGCAATTTATCGGGCTGGCTGCAAACCAGCAGAAATAAAGTATCAGGGGGCGGCTCTTCCAGAAACTTCAACAGCACATTGCCTTCCTTGCCAAGGTATTCCGGCAGCCACAGCAATAAAATTTTGTAACGGCTTTCAAAGGCCTTCATGGAGAGGTTTCGGATGATGGCTCTGCACTCGTCAATGGGAATATTGCCTTGCTTATTTTCTGCATTCAGCTCCCGCATCCATGATTCATAGTTCAGATAGGTTCCGGCCATCAGTGCTTTTCGCCACTGGGGATATAATTCCACACAGGTATCTCCCAGCGTTGAAGGAAACGGGAATGTAAAGTGAAGATCGGGGTGTGTGAAGGTTTGCATTTTCCGGCAAGCATCACATTCGCCGCAACTGTCATCAGGAAGCGGGTTTTTGCAGAGCAAATATGCTGCAAATGCGAGTGCCACGGGCAAATTACCGGCTCCCGATTGCCCCAATATAAGCTGGGCGTGCGGGACACGCCCGCTGCTTGCCATGGCTGTGAGCTTGGATTTTAGTTGCCCTTGTCCTGCAATTTGTTTAAACTGCATTGTCTGTATGGGTTTTACGGTACCTCAGGATAAAAATAACAGCACATACTGCAAAAACACCAATTGCAATTGCCTGGCTATGGCTGAGCAGGCCATTCAGCACAAACCCACGTTCCTCATCACCACGGTACTTCTCGGTAAAAAATCTGCCAACGGCATAAACCATTCCATAGGTTAAGAAAAGCTGCCCGTCGAACCATTTTTTTCTTCTCATCATTATCATCAATCCGATGGCAAAGAACAATATCATTGCATCCCACATCTGCGTGGGATACAGTGGAGTATTCAAAGGAGAAGCATGGCAATTGGGGTTGGTAAAAATGATGGCATTGGGGGAATTGCTCACTTTTCCATGGCAACAACCTGCCAATAGACAGCCCAGTTTCCCAAAAGCGTGAACAAGGGCTCCGGCAATACCGGCATAATCAAAGGCAACCCATGGGTTTATTTGTTTCTTTTTAAACCAATATATCAATACCGGCACAGTCAACAGAAAAGAGCCGTAAAAGACAAATCCGTTGCCAAAAGATTTAAATAACAACTGCGGCTCACTCACATACTTTGCGGGTTCTTCAAGCCAGAAGAATATTTTACCCCCTACAATAACAGATGCAAAGCACCAAAGAAACATTTCGCTTACATCCTCAGATTTCAAGCCATGGTTCTTCAGATTGGTCAGCATGTAGAGATAAGCCAGCAATACCCCGATGAAGATCATCAGTCCATACCCCTGAACCGTGAAAGGGCCTATCGAAAAAATTTCGGGATACATGAAACAAAGATAAAAAACTATGTTTTACGCAGCGGTATGTGTGCGTATCTTTTCTGCCATAAAGGCCAGTTCTTCCTGTGTAGGTTTCATTTTTGGCCTGGTAAAATTGATATCTCCTACCTCATTCATGGGCACCAGATGAATGTGGGCATGGGGTACTTCCAGCCCAATGACTGCCACCCCAACTCGTTTGCAGGGAACGGCCTTCTTAATACCCCTGGCTACATCAGATGCAAACGTCCAAAGTGCCTGATACTGTTCGGTATCAATATCAAAAATGTAATCAACTTCCTTTTTAGGTATTACCAGTACATGTCCGGGCACCAGTGGCATCACATCAAGAAAAGCCAGAAAATCGGCAGTTTCAGCAATTTTATGACAGGGTATTTCACCTGATACGATACGGCTGAAAACACTTGGCATGTTAGAGGGTGATATCGAGAATTTCTAGTTTCACTTTACCTGCAGGAACGGCAATTTCTACCACTTCTCCTTTGGCCCTGCCGAGCAAACCGGCACCAATAGCACTTTTCACGCTGATTTTATTCTCCTTCAGGTTGGCTTCCGTCTCACTCACCAGCTGATATACGGCCTCCTTACCTACATTATGATTCATTACTTTCACCTTGCAGAGTATAGATACCTTGCTGGTATCAAGCTGCGAACTGTCTATCACCCTTGCATTGGCGATGAGGGTTTCCATTTGCCTGATTTTATCTTCCAGGTGGCCCTGTGCTTCTTTGGCGGCATCATATTCGGCATTTTCGCTCAGGTCACCTTTGTCTCTGGCTTCCGCAATGGCCTGTGTAATCCGGGTTCTCTCTTCGGTTTTGAGAAAATGCAGTTCATGCTTGATTTTTTCAAGCCCTTCCTTGGTAAAATATTGAATATCGCTCATTGGGTCTTCTCTTAAAAAAAAGGTTGCACCCATGAATTACAAAGGTGCAACACTGCAAAGTTAATAATAATTCTTGTTATGTACTTAATCGTCTCCGCCGCCAAGTCCTACCCTCAACCCAAAAGAGTGTGTACCGTCAAAAGGATTGGTAGCTCGGTAGCTGTAATCAAGCGAAAAAACATTGGATTTGGATTTGATATCATAACTAAGACCGCCGCAAAAACCGGTGAAAGCACTGGTGCGGTTCTCTTCGTCAAAAGCACCCTGCTGATATACAAATGCAGACCTCACAGAAATGAAGTTCTTGTATGTGTATTCAAGCCCCAGGGTAGTTTGATTGGCCAGAAAAGCGTGGTTGGTAAAACCAAATCCTACCGATAGCTTATTGTTGTAAGCATCTGCATCGCGGTCCAGGCGGAAATCATAAGAACCACTGATATTGAGTAAAGCAGGCAGTTTAATTTTATCCACTTTTGTTTGCATGGTTTTAGCATAGTCTCCATTGGTGATAATGGCTTTATAGCTTAAACCATCGCCTTGGTGGCGCATGTCTGGACCAATATTTTTCATGGAAATACCAAACTTCACATCATTCTGTTTGATTTTGTTCGCAGTAGGCCTGAGGGTGGTGGTGTATTGCACACCTGCATCAAGACTCATGCCCATGGCCCTGGCATCGGGAATACCTTCATTAACGGCCCTTACCACCAATCCGGCGGAGATGTTGTTGCTGAAAGATTTACTGTAAGCCAAGCCGATGTTGGTCATATTCACCCTGTAGGTGCCAATACCTCCATAGGGATTGCTTTCTGTTGTAATTTCAATGGGTTTAATGCCAAACTGCATCACGCTTACACCGAAGGTACCTTTATCGCCATCTTCCCCAATTTTCTGGGTAAAACCAAAGTTATTGATAGAAATTCCGGAACCAACCAGCCACTGTGTTCTGTGGAACGCGAGCTCTGTGCGACTGGCACTGCGATCGAGGCCAGCTGCATTCATGTAAATGGCTTCCACGCCTGTAACGCCGCCGCCGTTAGCCCAGCCCCATCCGCTGCTTCTGGCCCATCCGTTGATGGTAAGTTGCATGGCACCTGCCTGGCCCTGACGCTCAGGATTTCCCGCATGCAGGGCTGAAATACCTGCCAGCATGCCCATGGTAATTGCTGCTATATATTGAGTTTTCACTGTGTTTTGCTATTAAAGGATTAGTAAGAATCAAGATCTATGGCGTGCATGATGCCGTACCATCTCACAATTTTCTCGCCAAGTCCGGGTGCTTTAACATGGATCAGGTAGAGACCGCTGGAAATGGGCACGTTGCTGGCGTTTTTCAAATCCCACTCGAAGTAGGTTTTTTCATCGGCCTTGCTGATTTTGCGAATGAAGTTACCGGCCATATCATAAATGGTGATGGTACAGGTTGGCGGCAGGTTTGTTATTTTAACCCTGCTGTCAATCGGACTGTTCTCATATTCGCTGTATGCGCGGTATGGGTTTGGCACTACATTCACCAAATCCAGACTCTTCTTGCCCACTTCTTTGCTGATGGTGGGTGCGATATCCGAGGAATTAAAGCTGTACATAGGGCGGTTATTGTTCAGTGTGCTGCCTGTGGCAAACGTTGTGTAAGACTTTTGAATGTTAATTTTGAACTTAACGTCGGTAGGAGGCACACCGTCTGTCATGCTGTAACCAGGTGCCAGATAGGTGGGAATCACCCACATGGCCTGGCTAAGGAGTCGGCGTTTATCAAGCCCTGACGCCACATTGGGAAGACCGGTACGGAAGCGGTTAAAGTTTGCATCATCTTCACCGTAATATCTTTCACCTTTGGTTCCCCGGGCAGGTGGTGGCATTGAAGATCCTGTTCCAAATACATAAATGAAATGTTTGCCTCCCAGCGCAGGGTAATTACCATTGTCGTTAAACACTACATCTGTTGGATTCCAGATCATATCACGACCATTTTCACCTGCAAGGTAGCTGTCTTCGCTGAACGCGATGTTGAGGCGCTCACCTGTCTCCATGTTGATAGCATATCCGGGGAACCAGCTGAGGCCGGTATTTCCTGCCTGAGGATTCAAGTTTCGATCGCGCGAGGTACCTGCACGCATCGAGAATTTGTAGATAGAACCTTCATTACTGGTTCTTACTTCATCATCAGACATTTCCATAACGGCACAACGGGTCCATTTGCTTCTGTCTTTGGTGATTACAAGTTCGATACTGGCTAATTCTGCCAACGGATTGTCTACAGTTCCACTTCCATTCCAGGCAAAACCATAGGTATTGCGGCCATTAGCCGAACTGAAAGGTGTACGGGCTGCAAGTGCATATGGAGCAATTCTTCCGTTCCAAATTCTTTCATAGGCCTGTCCGGGATCAAGGGGATTGCCGGAACCGTCTAAGAAGTCGTGGAGGGTTCCATCAAAAGTGCTACCACGGCCATTGGTACCGGAGCGGATCCAGTTTTGCCATAGAGCACCACTGGTTGCAGTACTCTGAGCATCATTATCAGCCACAGCAGTGAGCCATTGCTTACCATTGTCTTCCCACTCCACATTCCAAGATACCAAACTGTTTGTAGGATCTGCCTCTGCATTTTCACCTGGGTTCTTCACCTGGTTTATTTCAATACTCAGGCCCCAGTCTGCCAGTGTAACATTTGGATTGGCGTTATTGAACACACGGTATTTGCCGGGGGCAGTATATTCGAATTTACGACCCTGCAACGATTCAAACTTCGTTCCGATGGTGGTATCTGCCGCAATGGTATCGCCTGTTGTTTTATTAACCAGCACCCAATAAGAATTGGAAGTCATTGAGTCACGAAGATTGGTAGCGTTACTTGGGGTTCTCTCCCTGAAATATAGCTCGAACTGAGCATTGGGTACTTTCAATGGATCTACCACTTTTATTGCCACAGGACCCATACCACCCATGTAGGTAGGGTTGTTGCTGATACCATCCTTCATAATCTGATCGATGGTTTCTTTGGTAAACTCAAGTACATTACCACCGTTTCCTCTTCCCTCTATGCGGGTGAGCTTAGGACCGCTTCCATAGCTGCTATTGAGAGCAGTACCGAAGTTTTCGGGCTCAGTTTTGTGTGGAACAGCTCTGTAAACCTTAATATTTCTGCGACCTGCAAGGAACTGGTTGGGGTCTGTTTGCAACGGATCATCTGCAATAATTGCATATGACAGTACCATGTAGTAATAGGGTTTAAAGTCTACCAGATCTGTGTTAGAGCCGGTGGCAAAAAGATCCTTCTTAATGCTGTAGCTATGTTGAACACCTTTATCGGCGCCATCCACTTTTTCAACGGGAATCAAGGTTGCGAGTTTAGGGTCGTATACCTTGTTGATGATTTGAGCACGGTTATTTTTTACGTCACACTGGAACAGCAGACGGGCCTTGTCAATGTTATCAAGATCACCAGTGTTTACAGTACCATCTTTCAACTGGTAAATCATGTATCCTTCGAATTTGTAGGTTTTGGTCTGGTTGTTGGCATCTTTGTATGTTTCCTGGTAGGCCTCAACTTTATCTGAGCCAGTATTCAGCATTTTCAATACCAATTCCTGATTGAGTTCCTGCAATTCCACATCGGGGGCATTCGGACCATCCAGTATTTTAAAGTTATTATTAAACAGGGTTTGGGCTTTATCTGAAGCAAGTTTAAGCACATTCAGTGAGCCGAGGGCACCACCGCTGGTGGTTCTGGCCCAAACAACACCCACGGTAATACGCTGTACCTGACCTCTTTTCAGTTCGAAGGGACCAGTGCTTTGTATAAAGCGGCGGTCACCAGGTTTATTGCCGCTGGTTTTTTCTGTCCAGCTGTTTCCCAAATAGTCGGGATCTGTATCATCGGGAAACATATATTTGGCCGGCTGGCTACCACCAAAACCGGTTCCGCCACGGGTTACGGTCTGGCCGCCCAGCCATTTACCCTGAAGCAGGTTATAGAATTCAGGAGCCAGATCAGGGTTTCCTCGAATGGGGTCATTATCATTATTATAATACATGAAGTGACTCAGTCCCATTTGATTTCCAGCCGAGTCTGTTGGTCCTTCAAAGTAATCCACACCAATGGTAGGTGGGTTCAATCCGTAACCCAATACACCTTCATCTTCGTCATCACCATTATAGCAATAACCCAAACTGCGATTTACATCACAACCCACATAATCATCGGCATAGTTTCCCAAATCGGCATCTACCCACTGACCCATGTAACAATCATTTAAGGTAGTAAAACCACGGTTGATGATCTTGGTGGAGTAGAAGGTCATGTTGTTTACTTCATCATTGGTAGCAAAGGCAAAGGCGGTAGTCTGACATTCTACGCCAATTGGCTGTCCCTGAGTTTCTGAATGGATATTTCCACGGTCGTTGAAAACCCACCAGATGAACATATCAGGTTGTCTTTCCACTCCATTTTCGTTTGTAGGGCGTCTTTCATCCAACACAGGATGTTCTCCCAGATCGGGCTCGTAAACACCATCATTGTCAATATCCTTGAAGGGGGCCAGATAGCGGGCCTCATTACCTGTTCTGGTAGCGCGGTCTCTACCGGCCGGCCATTCGCGGATGTCGACCGACTGAGAAATGAATTTACTTTCTTCAAACTGCTCCAGTTCATCACGTGTCACCTTCCACATGCGGTTATAGTTTTTACAACGCACAGGATCGGTAGAAGCGGTAGAGGTATCCAGTGGACCGGGCCAGAAATCTGAACCGCGCTGGCGATAGGTCATGGCTGCCAGTTTTAAACTGCCTCCATTGTCTTTGCCGCCGATCCAGATAGCACCGGAAAACAATGAGTGCTTGCGCACCGCATTAGGATCGGTTACCTTGGGTATTTCGTATTTGGGATTGTTCAAATCCCACCACATGTCGCCGCCGTTCAGCAGCTTGGTTCTAACATTATTTATGTCAAGGTCGGCGCTGGTTGAGGCCGGTTCACACGTATTGGCGAACATAATTAGACGCTGATCGTCATTTTTGGGAGGACGTACCCTGGATGTTCCTACCACGGGCCTGGCTTCTGCAGCAGCAGAAAACACAGCGGCAGTGATGATCAAAATACTTTTCAACTGATGGGTGTTCATTGGATTTCTGTAATTGAAGTAAAACATTAATTAAAATTTACACGTAAACCTATACGGGCATTTCTGGGAGCGCCAAAGTTGTTGGTTTGTGAGTTCAGTAGGATTTTATAGAGGTCGGTGTAGCTTTGGGCATCAATCTGGTTTCGTACCAACTGCTGTCCGGCCTGAGAATTCAGGAAGCCGTCATCCATGGGTTGGCCTGTATACGGGAATACACCCAATACATTTCTTGTATTGAATATATTTTGAACCCAAATAAATACAGTCATGATTAATGGGTTCTCTTTACCAGAGCGCTTGAGGGCAAATCCTTTTGTTATGGTCATATCCAAGGTTTGCTGCCATGGCAGACGCGCTCCGAAAGGTACGCCTTTGATCTGGGCTCTGTCTGTTGCACCAATCTGCACGGGGCGGGTGGTAGGTGTGTAAGGTCCGCCACTGTAAGCATTCCCGATGATGTTGAAGCTGGTGAATTTGAAAATTTCTTTTCCGCCAACCACGGGACCGGTATACAGGTTTTTCTTGGTTTTGGGATCTTTGCCACCGGCCCAGGCCCATGTAGCAGACAGTTTAACGTTGTGGCGAATATCCAGTTCACCCAGCGGAATAACGTTTCTGAGGTTGGGCTGATTGCTGGCAATCAATGTTGCCTGTGAGTTGATGTTAGATCCGGTACCGTCGGCAAACTGCAGCATGTAGCTGGCCTGCAAACTGAGAGGACCTATTTCATCCATGGTAAAGTTGGAGCGGAACCCTGTTACGGTAGCGAAATCAATATTTCTAAAGGTGTTGTAGGTAACCGGGAAGCCCTGTGCAATCTGATACAAACCGAAGTCACGGCGAATCTCAGAATAAGAAGCAGCGAGTTCAAGTCCCTTGTTCTTTTTGCGTCCAAAGATTTGTTTGTAACCTACTTCATAATCTGTTTTTACGCGGCTTTTCAGATCACCGTTTGAGATGGTGGCTCCCTGACTGTTTTTCAGGTAATAGAGCTCATCAATGGTAAGGAACGAAGCACCTTCGTTGGGCCTTTGGGCCAGCACGTCGTAGCTGACATAGAAAGTTTTGCGGCCGGGTTCCAGCGGGAAGCTGAACCAAATACGGGGGAGGAAGTTCAAGGCGGGGGTAAAGTCGCGCAGGGCGTCTTTTCCAAGAACCAGACTATCGGTATTGGTAGCCACCAGATAAGGAGCTATGCGCCCATTGGATGTTTGGTTAGCCAAAAATTCGGGATTGCGCTGTTCGCTGCCATCGGCATTATACCAGCGATCACCATTGCGGTATCCCACAATTTTGGTTGGCGATTTCAAATCATTTACATATACAGCGTAGTTGCTGCCTATGTTATCGGGGTGTGAGATATCAAGACCATTGATTTGTTTAACCTCCGCGGCTGTGCGAATGGGATAAAGGGTATAGGGATCTTTGAGTACAAACTGGTTGGCATCATAGCTTTCCATGCGCAGACCCAAACGGAATACCAGGTCTTTAAACTGGAACTGATCCTGCAGCCAAGCTGCCATGTAAACGGGGCGGAAAGCACCGATGGTTCTCATGGTAGGGTTGTTCAAAAATTCCTCGATAGCGGGCCTTCTGTGAATTTTGTTGCCCATGTGGTCATAACCGAAATAGCTAACGTAACGAAAATTACTACCGTTATTCAGCAGTTCGTCTGCAGTGAACATATCAATGGAAAAGTCTCCGGGCTTGAAGCTATTGATATCAACAAAGGTTTGGTCATTGACAGGGTTTCCGTACACATCACGGGCACCCTGTGAGATAAGTTTGTTGCGGAAAGAACGGTCAAAATTGCTTTGATCCGCGTAATTGATCAGGCGATTGTAGCGAACAGTATCGGTAAACACACCATTGGCATCGTAGCTTAAGATGGGATTTTCGCGATCCAGTTCATTGATGTGACTGTTCATCAACTGACCCATCAAAATCCACAGTCCATTTGCATTCAAACCATAACCACGAGATATTTGCTGTTCATAATAAATCCCGGCCTGTAAATCGTGCG
>JBILTS010000129.1:0-6162 GCA_044371405.1 Bacteroidia bacterium | reverse complement strand
TTTGTTTTACCGCAAATACACTTTTTTGCCCTCCAAAAAACGGCGGTAGGATTGACGCGACAGGTTCTGTGTTGCCATCAACGCCGAAGTATCGGGCAACCACAAAAGATTCGCTACTGGCTTTCCGTTTCGATACAGACAACTGCTCCTGCTGCCGTGCTTCCAGGTCAGTTTTTCAGGCAGGGAAACTGACCCCCCTGGAACGAAATAATGCCAGTGAAGCTCCCTGATTCTGTGGGCGTTTTCGTAATTGCGCATGAGCTGCCGCAAGGTGTCCGCCCTGCCTGCTGTGATTGGTGTTGATAGAATATCCAGTCTTTGTCCGGTTTTGATTGCAGAAGCCAAAATGCCTCGGTTTTCAAATACAATCAATTCGGATGTTTGTGTTTCCCGTATCCAAAATACGGTTCGCTTGCCGAAATATGCCACCAGCGCCAGTCCCAGCCATAGACTGTTGCGGGCCGTGAAACCCGTAAATAACGCATATCCAAAAACGAATACCAACACAAACACCAGTACCATATCCCAGGCATCAAAACCAAAACCCGTATAGGAAGCGCCGGGGATTTTGGCCATAAAACGCGTAGGCACCATTAGCACATCCAGGGCATAAGAAGTCAGCCAGGCCAAAAATGCCCCTACATAAGGCACCCAGCTGAACATCACCACCGCAATGCCCATGAAAATCACCACCGTGCTCACAGGCACAATGAAAATATTGGCGGGAATAAACAACAGCGGGAAACTTTTAAAGACAAACAGCGTTACCGGCAAGGTACCCAGTGTGGCGGATATGCTGACCAGAGCCAGCTGCCAGGCACCACGCAGGATGCGGTTTTGGGGCTCGTATTTTTCGTTTAACAACGGATAGAAAAATAAAATGCCCAGCACGGCGAGGTACGAAAGCTGAAAACCCACATCCAGCAAATCATGGGGCGATATGAGGAGTTGTATATAAGCCGCGGCAAACAGCGAGTTGTAGGTATTGCCCCGGGCGCCCAGAAACGTTCGTCCGGCCTCCATGATACTGAACATCAGCGTGGCGCGTACCACCGAGGCCGATAAGCCCGTGAGCACGGCATATGCCCATAAAAAAACCAGCACGCTCACACCCTGCCAGAATTTAAGCCGTCCAGGGCGCAGCGAACCCGTAAATAAAAACAGCAGCGCCATGTAAATCAATCCCACGTGCATACCCGAAACCGCCAGCACATGAATGGTTCCCGTGATGCTGAATGCCTTTAAATCTTCATCATCAATATCGGCTTTGTAGCCCAACAACAGTGAAGACATCAGGGCGGCTTTTTCGGGACTAAAATGCTTAAATAATATCTTATTGATGGCCGTTACCCCGGCATGGGAGGCCTTTATCAGCGGATTTGGCGATGCATCCACCTTTTCATAACTGCCCTGGGTTAGGTATGCCTGATGGGCGATTTGGCCGGGCCTCAGCACCTTTTTAAACGAAAATGCCTCGGGAAAGGCCGCAGCAGAAATGGGCGTAAGCACATTTGGAATGAGTAATACATCGCCATATTGGAGTGCAACCCCTTTGGGATTGCTCTTTTGGGGCCAGTACAGCAGAATTCTGCCTGTGGCGGCCAGTGAATTTCCTCCACTGTCTGTGGCCTGAAGGACTATAGCCGTGGCGCGCTGCGAAGCCGGCCTTTGCTGTAAAGGCTCAGTAATTCTTACATGAAAATATCGGATATCCTTATTTTTTACGTTACCGATATTTTCTGCCTGAAAAATGTGTGTGCGGCTCAGCGTAAGTGCATAACCCAGCAGCAGGTTAAGAACCAATAACAACGGGAGTCTCAGTTTCAGTAAATGCGGCTGTGGCTTTTTAAGCAGCAGCAATGCCCCAGAAGCAACCAGTATGAGCAAAGCCGGCAGTAAAGACGTTAATAAATCGATCTTGGGATAGGCCAGTCCAATCCCCACACCCAAACCCAGCGGCAGCAGCAACCTGAGAAAAGGAAACGCCCCGGGGTTCATGGCCTACATAAGATTAACAGGAACGCTGCAACAGTCGCTTAAATTCCGTGGCCGATTCCTGCCTGCGCTGCCAGTTCTTTTCATTGTAATGCCTGTCAAAAATTTCCATGGCATGGGCAGTATCGCGGCTGTAGCCCATTTCATCCAGGAATTCCATAAACAGCTCCGTGTTTCCACCAAAAAGCTGGTTGATATATTCAAACCGGCGGGTAAATGATATCTGAGAGGCAATCTGCTCTGAAGTAATGCGGGGTGGTTTAAAATCATGCTGCTCCTTTAGTTCTTCCGAAGGTTCGTGGGTATCGATCTGTCCATCCAGCGGCAGTTCAGTCTGAATGGGTTCTTCGGCGGGCACTTCCGCAACAACGGGTTCTGGCTCTATTGACGGCGGTGTTTCAATAACCACTTCGGGAGCAGCAACCGGAGCTTCAGCCACTGGCTCAGCAATAATTTCAGGCGTATCAACTTCAAACAATGGCTCAACAGCAGCGGCGATTTCGATTTCTTCGGTCACAATCGGGGTTTCTTCCACCTGAATTTCTTCCACTACCTCAACTACAGGCTCAGGCCAGGTTTCTTCAGCCACAGGTTCAAAAGTGGGAATCACTTCGGGCAGAGGCTCATTATCGGACTGCATTGCCAAATCACTATTGAGGTACAATTCGGCAGCCAGCGAACGAATTTTCAACAAATCTTCATGACGATAAAAGATTTTGTTTTCCGTTTGTCCGGGTTGGTTTAATATTGCCAGTTCATTGAGAATTAACCGGATTTTTTCTGAAACTTTGTTTTCCATATAAAAGCGGCAGCAATTTACTACAAACAGCTCGATTGTATGAGTGATTTTACGATAATCTATGGCAGTATGTTTTCGGGCAAAACCACCCGACTGATAGAGGAATACAACAACAGTCCCCTACCCGACACGGAAAAAATCGCCATCAAACCCCTGCTGGACAACCGCTATGCTGCACACAGAATAAGCAGCCATGGCGGATTGCAGCTTCCCGGCCACAGGGTTTCCAAGGCCGAAGAGATTTATCCCATTTGCAACGACGGTATCAAAGAGGTTTACATCGATGAAATCCAGTTTCTGGGAAAAAGCATTCCGGATGTGGTGCTGGGAATTCTGATGCAGGGAATCAAGGTAGTGGCATCCGGCCTCGACCGCGATTATCTGGGTAGGCCTTTTGGCGAAATGCCCCGACTGATGCGCATGGCAAACCAAAAAATTCAACTGCAGGCAAAATGCTTTGTGTGCGGAAAAGCCGCTCACTACACATACCGCACTTCCGGAGGCGAAGATTTGGTCCTTGTGGGCCATACCGACATGTATGAATCCCGCTGCAAAACCCATTGGGAAGAGGGAATGGGACATCCGTTACCCGAAGGGTAAAAATGCCACGGGCAAGAGTGCATCCAGCCACCATCGGTAGGTGTTTTGCCTGAATTTTGATTCATTCTGCATCATAAAAAGGGCAAGTATTGAATAGATACCGGCGCCAAATCCATATTTAACATCAAAAATAATTTTCATTAAAACAGCCGTGCCTGCCAACACGATTAAAAAGTATGTGAGCCAGGTTCCTGTGGATGAAACTTGAAAAAGACCATTATTCCCCAATGCAAAATCTTTTTTACGTTCCAAATATGAAAACACCAGCACGTTACTGAGGCAAACCAAGGGGGCGATTAACAAATGTTTTGCTTCAGCAGGAAACACAATGGCAAACCCTGCCGCAAATGCTATCATTAACAATTTAAGGGCCGCTGAAAACAAGCCCTGTTTTAAGAAACGCAGGCTCAAATACAGCAAACCAATTAAAACCGTTGGCCAAAACCGCATTAAAAATCCATAAATGGATTGTGAAAACCCCAAATAAATTGTCAGACCAAGATATACCGATATAGAAAGCACAATCAACACGAAATACCAAATTGTGTATGATTTTAGGGCTACTGAATTGATTTTCCTTAAATCCAGCAGATGATCAAGACTATAATACCCAAGGGTAGATAAAAGCAGGAAAAGAGCATTCCAATTTGGCTCATTTACAAGCATGAAGCATAATGCCATAGCCCATGCTGTAATAAAAACTCCCACCAATTCTGTGCGGGGAGAAAAATACCAATGATTAATTTTTGAGTGCGACAATGGAACCTAAACCGGGTATAGCCCTGCGCAATGTTTCTTCAATACCTGCAGTCATCGTCATTTCACTCATTGAGCAGCTGCTGCAGGCACCTGTGAGCCGCAAAACCACATCCTTTGCATCTTTCACTTCCACCAGCTCTACATCACCACCATCAGCCTGTAAGTAGGGTCTGATGCTATTCAGCGCTTCTTCAATGCGGTGGTTTAATGTATGGGTATCTGTCATGGGGTTGATGTACAAATATATTAACCGGCACTTGAATTTACAATACTCACCCTGCGGGCAACCTCTGCAGCCAGTGCCAGGTAAGGTTTAAACACCTCTGATTCGGCTTTGATTCGACCTTCATCAGCCATGGCCATATAACCCTGAATCAGCGGTAGCTCACCCAAAAAGTCAATACCGGTTTCTTCTGCCAGCCGTTTTCCGCCACCCTGGCCGAATATGTAATACCTTTTATCGGGCATATCATCAGGTACAAAATATGACATGTTCTCCACCACACCCAATATGGGCTTGGCAATGGAAGGCATTTTAAACATTGAAATCGCCCTGCGTGCATCTGCCATGGCAACTTCCTGCGGCGTTGTAACCAGCACAAGTCCGGTTAGCGGAACCATCTGGCTCAGGGTTATCTGAACATCCCCTGTTCCGGGGGGCAAATCAATAATCAGGTAATCCAGATTACCCCATTCCGTGTCATTTATAAACTGCCTGAAAGCACTGCTGATCATGGGACCGCGCCAAACAATGGCCTGATCAGGAGCCGCCATGAATCCGATACTCAGCAATTTAATACCCTGCTTTTCAATGGGCACAATCCACTGTTTTCCATCGCGCTGAATCATGGGCGGGGCTTCTTTCACGCCAAACATGGTAGGAATGGAAGGACCGTAAATATCTGCGTCCAATAAACCCACCGAAGCACCGGATTGTTTCAGGGCCAATGCCAGTGAAACTGCTACAGAACTCTTCCCTACTCCTCCCTTACCACTACCTACGGCAATCACATTTTTCACCCCCGGCAAAACAGCATCCGCTGATCGGGTGCTGCTAACCTGGCTGGTAACATTGATCTCTACCGATATATCGGGATCCACCATCATACGAATGGCGGTTTTGCACGCATTCACCATCATATCCTTCATCGGACAGGCCGGTGTGGTAAGCACAAGGTCAAAAGTAATTTTATCAGATATGTTCAGCTGCTGAATCATACCCAGCGTTACCAGATCTTTTTTCAAATCCGGGTCATCAACATGACGCAGTGCAGCCAATACTTTTTCTTCGGATATCATAATTTTTTTCTAAACACACTAACCAATCTGCCAAAAAAACGTTTTTCAAATTCCCAAAAAAAACGAAACTGACCAAACAATGCTCCATACATCAAAAGAACGACATTGTATATGGGTAAAACCAACCAATAGTAACTGTAGGTAAACCATTTTTCATTGGCCCAGTCAAATTCAGCTTTCAGAAAGCGCCTAAGAAACATAATGGTAGTACCTGTGAGGGCAAAAACACATAAAATTATCCAAACTTTTCCCGCTGAATCCACATTCCAGCGCCGCTTCAGGCTATCTATCCAAGACACGGTGCAAAGTTAATCTTTATTTGCGGCTTGCGCTTAACGCATCAGGTAAATTACCCCTACCTGTTCCTTAAAAGATGCATCTCCTTTGGTGGCCCTCAGTTTCAACTCTTCCCCACCATCTTTCACCGTCACTTTATAGAAATAGGTACCATTGGCCAACCTGTCTCCAAACTGGTCCGTTCCGTCCCAGGTCCAGTCGGTAATATTATTTCCAATACGGAGGTTTCCAAGTTCTTCTTTGCTCACCTCCTTCACCACGCGGCCCTCCACATTCATAATCTTAACGCGTATCTCTTCAGGTATGCGCGTTCCTGTGAGGGTAAATACAAAACGCATTTTGCTGGTAAACGGATTCGGGTAGGGATAAAACCGCGTCACGGTCTGTTCTCTGACTACATTAAAACTAATTTC
>JBILTS010000128.1:0-6163 GCA_044371405.1 Bacteroidia bacterium | reverse complement strand
CGGTAACCAGCCGCATGCGAACACTGTAAGTGCCGAAATTGCTGTAGGTATAGTTTAGGCCCTGCGTTGAAACGCTATCGCCGTTGCCCAGATACCAGCGGTATGTGAGGGGTGTGCCCGCACCGCGGTGGGTAGCCGAACTGATAAGACTTTGACGCAGACAGAGGTTATTCACGGTAAATACAGGCCACGTGGGGGCAAAAACCGTTATTGTATTTTTTACACTATCTACACAACCCTTGTCAGAAGTGGCTTTTAAGGTGGCTGTATACCAACCTTGTTGGGCGTATTTATTAGACGGTGAAACAAGTGCAGCCCCGTTTCCGTCACCGAATTTCCAATTGTAGACGGCTATGCTACCCTGCGGGATTTTGGATAAATTGGTAAATTTTGTGGTCAGCCCCTCGCACACGCTGTCGGCGGTGAAGGACATTTGCGGCAAAGGATAAACCCTGGCAGTATCTGATGCAGTATGACGACATCCATGAAGGGTTTCAACCGTAAGCGTTACGGGGTATTTGCCCCATGGCAAAACAATTCGTTTGAAACTGCTGTCTGTAGTTGTTCCCATCACACCAAGGTTCCAGCTTCGCGATTTCAGGGTATCTCCAAATAGTTTCGATATATCGGCAAAGGCAAAGGAATCGCCCGAGCAAACATTGGCAAAAGTGATGGCTGCCGCAGGCATTGGGAACACGCGGGCTGTTTTGCGTAGGGTATCAGAGCAGCCGTTGTTGCTTTGTGCAGCCAGCATCACGGTTCGTATTCCTGTATCGGCGTAGCGGTGCACCGGATTTTTTATGTTTGCTGTTTTACCGTCGCCAAAATCCCAGCTCCAGCTGGTGATGAAGCCACTGTCGAGGGTGGTTTGGTTGGCAAATCTGCTTGAATCGCCATTGCAGACATACGGAATATTGAAAGCCAGTTTGGGTATGGCTTTAACATCCACCACCCGCGTGAGGGTATCGCCACATCCTTTATTGGTGTATACCATCAACGTAAGCGGCACCGATGAACGTCCATTCATTCTAAAGTTTATCACCTTTAAACCAAACGTATCGAAGCCGGAGGAACTCCAAAGCCGGCTAGTGATAGAATCGCGCTGAATGCGGCTGCTGTCCGAAACAGCCACAGGCCTTCCGGCACAGGTAATGGGCCATTGGAAAGCTGCAACTGGCCTGGGATTGACCGCCACACGCACCGTATCGGATTTCACACAACCAAATCCGTCTGTTACACGGAGGGTATAGCGTATATCGCTTTTGGGATTTGCCAATGGAATGGGAAGGACAGTATCAGAGAGCCCTGTTGAGGGTGACCAATGCCACCGGTAGGGTGTTTTACCACCACTTACAGAATTAATCAATGATGCCGACGCCCCTTCACAAATGTTTATCAGGTATTTATTGAATGAAATTGCGGGCAGTGGCATTACCACCAAACGAACGGTATCTCGGGAACTGCAAACTCCCCGGTTGGTGGTAAGCAGAAAAAACTGCGTATCCGGAGCTACCCCAGCATTGATGGGTCTGCACCTGGGGTTTCCAATATTAACACTATCCAATAAATCGGGGCGATTCCAACTGTATTTGTACCACCTGGAAGTTGATGCACCAGGCCTCCACAGCGAACCTGAACAAAGGGTGGTATCCCGACCTGCATTGGGATAATAGGGCATAGGAAAGATTGTCTGTCCGAATTTGCAGGCACAGGCAGCACTATCAATCACCGCCAATACGGCACAACCCTGCCCCGCCCTGATGCGCAGGGTGCGGTTCACCATGACAACAGAATCCTTTTTAAGCGATTTGCGAATTGTATCGGTTCCGATTCTCAGATCTCCGCTACTCCATTTGCCATTGCCGTCATTGTCATAATGATACCTGACTACGATGGGTGTGGCGCTGCTGGTGAATTTACCCAGATTTTTAATACCGTATTTGAGGGTTATCTGCTCTGTATCTGAATTCAACAAGGTAGATGCGCTGATACTTACACTGTTGAATTGAAGATTGCCTTTGTCCACAGCAGGTATGGAAAGAACCGAACCGGTAACTACTTTAATGTTACAAATTTTATTCTCAGGCACACATTCCAATTTTTGGGCAGATATGGTTCTTGCGAGCAACTCTGCGGTTCCGCAGCTGAGCTGAGCACCATTGGAAGACAATCGGATATCAAATTCAACTGAATCTCCAGGTTGAACTCTACGGGGCATTTGCCAGGAAAGCAGGGTGGTTCCATTAAAATTGCTTACCAAAATTGAATCTTTATTGGGGGCATTCCGTACTGCTTTGAAATAGGAAACATCCCTTGAAATACCGGGTGGCAGTATTACTTCAATCCTATCATTGGAATCGGTTTCCCTGGGCCCCAGAATTACGGCCCTTATTTTCGAAATGGCCGGTTTTTCGCAGGGCAATATGGAATCGGTCCAGTTCTTTACCTGAGTATATATGGTTTTCACCACCCCGTTTATTTCCAATGGATTGGTATAGGCGGTATTGGCGGGTACCGGATCACCACAGCGAATGTTCGACGTGGCCCTTGCTGAGACAAAACTGCCCGAAGCATAATCACAATTGGTTTTTACCCTGAAAGTGATAATGATTTTATTTTTATTGGTATCAATTGTACCTGAAAAACCTGCCGACAAGCCTGATACCAGCTTGTTTAGATCCCATTCATAGGTCGTTCCGGTCATCAGGATTGGATTTGATAGCTTAACCGCGGTTGTTTTGTGCGGATAACGGATAAAATTGTTGCCTGAAATGATTTCCATTCCAATTGGCAAGGTAATGCGGGCTTTAAGCTGATGTGCGGCAACAGATTGCACGTTCTCTATTACCAGCGTCATGCGATTGGGGTAGCAGAGATCAAATTTGCTGAGCGAATCTGTTAGGGTTAGGTTTAATCGGGTATTGAGGGGCTCCAGGTAAAGTTTAGTTGATACAGTTGCACATGTATTGGATGTAAAATCGGCAGGATAGCCCTGACAATTCCATCCACCAAAAAGCAACAAACTGTCGGGTGTACAATTACTAAATACTGCCCTCACCTTGAAACGCCTGGTTTGCCCAACAGGCAGTGCCCCCGCCCTGTAAATATCATTCACCGGCTTGATAATGGTATCCCTAACCCAGTCGCGTATCTGAACCACCCGTATATTGCTGTTTTTCGCCGGAGAAAGCCATATTGTATTGGCGGTGAAGGTCGTGGATGGATTGGTGTATCTCACTTCCCACTCCACGGTATCTTTGGTTCCGTAAACAATGGGTAAAGCGGGCTGCAAGGTAAGTTTAGGCGGCGCAAAAGTGAAGAAATCTGGCGTTCTCATAACTTGAGAAGTTACTGTGTCATAACCCTTGCCCATTGCACCTCGCTTTTCATAGACAAAATCATACTGAATTGGGTAGGTTGCGTTGGGAATCAAATCACAGGTTGGATATACCGTATACCAGAATGTACCGTGAAAACCATCATCGCTATAGTTCACCGTGCCCCCGGAATCCTTGTAATATTTGGCAAAGTCGAACCAGTAAGTACTACCCCGTCTGAATGGGATGGTATCTTTTCGCTCAGTGACCGTGTTGTTGGTGCCGGCTGTTCTGTATTGAATAAAGCTGGTTCTGCCCAGTTTCAGCCCGGAGGGCATGGTTAGTTTCATGGCTACCGGCCTTCCCCAGCTTCGGTATTCAAACGGAAATATATTTCCCCCGCCATAATTGCAGCAATTGCCTATGCCCAGGTAAAAATTCTGGCTGACTGCAAGCTCATTGCAGCTGGCATAGTTTATATTATCTGATCCCCAGTTATGAAATATGTAACCATAAAGCACACAATTTCCAGAAAAAGTATCGCACTGATAGGACTGTGCCGCAGTAGGGTTGGCCGCAGAAGCAAGATAATAACGGTTACTGAAATTCATGGGCTGGGTGGTTTGCCCCCTGTTTTTGGATACACGGTACCTTACTATCAGACTCACGCTGTCGTTTTGTGTATAGCGGTAGGTTGAAGTCAGACAACCCCCTCTCCAAATGCTGTCAACCGTAAAGTCAAAATAAAATGTGGCATTGACTCCACTGCTCACTTTCCTCCATTTCACGGTATTGCAGGTACCGGAAGTGCGGGTTGTACCTTTGAAAACCTCCAGTCGGGCGTCAATCACAGAAAGAAAATCGCCATTGGTAACAACCGACTCTGCGTAGCCGTACCGCCAGTTATTAATACCCGATGCGTTTCTTGGCCGGCCACGAAACACGGTGGTAAGTGTATCGCCAAACATGATTCTTTCGGTACGGATTTTAAGCTTATCTATGCTACCGGATATGTCTGCCAAACCATTATTGTCATTATCGGGCAAACCGTAATTGCTGCGATACAATTCAAAGTTACGGAACAGCATACCTCCCCGGGTACATACATTTCGGCAGTGCACCTTCACATACACTGTATTACAGATGGGCTTTATCCAAAGGTTGGGATGAGCACCGGTATTCGGATTATATGCATAAATGAGGGTAAGAGGCAGGTTATTATTGTTGCTTCCGCTTGGGCATACACCCTTTAATCTGACGGTTAATTCTGAATTGGTTAGTCCAAAAGCAACACTGCGACCCATAAATGCCCTCAGCGTATCTTTCACCATTTTCAAACTATCGGGATACCAGATGGCAGTGAGGTTAGGATTGTCTATGTAAAAATCTGTTTTGGTGAGACTGTGCGTAAGTGTGTTGGGCAGCACCATGTCTATACGTATTGCAGCACTGGTATGAAAAGGCACATTTCCCATGCCACTGAAGGTGTAACGGAAGGGTTTAACCTCGTTTTGTTGCAAATCAGTTGGTGTGTAAGGTGTTACCGCACCGCCCGAATAGGTATAGCCCACGGTCCATTGATTACCGGTACTCAGTATGGTATTACACTGGTTTTTATATGAAACCCGATATCCCCATCCCAGATCATAAAAGCCAGTGTTGCAATTAGCATTGGCACAGCGGTAAACATCCCAGGTAATGTAGAGGGTATCCTTAGGTTGCATGTCTCGTAACCTGAGTCTGAAACCTCCCATGGTTCCCGCCGACCAGCAGGATGTTGTCGTATTGGAAAGAAATGTATCAGTATATGCCCTGTTGGCGGTGCCGTTCCAGCCCTTTCTGAGTCTGATGCTGGAAGAATCTATTCGGGATAATAAATAGTTATAAAAACCACCTCCGGGATTTACCGTCTGAAAGATGAGGGCATCGGATGCCACTGCCGTCATCTGCCCAATATTGGCAACCCGCATGGTAAATTTGGATACCGTGGTATTGTTGTAGACGTGCTGGATATTACTGCTAATAACCACCTGCAAATTCGGACTGGCCGTACTGATAGACGTGGTAGCAGTGTTTTTCACTACCTGACAGAACTTACCATCGCAACCCCAGGCAAGATCGTATGCAGTGCTAAGTAAGTTGCAGCCAGTGATGGTGAATGTATCTGATAGTGAAATACTTTCGTTTTGATCTAAAAAAGTATCTCTGTTGCCCACCTTCTGAAAATCTAATTTTGTGAAAGTAGTAATGACCGAATCCAGGTTGTAGCGGTGGCTGAAAGCCGCTTCTGATCGCAAATTCAGGTCTTTGCCTTTTACCCGAACCAGTCTCAGATTCAGCAACGGTCCCTTCCCGAAGTTGGTGAAGGTAACCCTGCGCACAAACTTATCACCCACATTGCCGGTAAATGTCTGATTGGTGATGGTGCCAAAGCCCAGCGAAGGAATGGCCGCGGTGAAAGGGAGCGATAACGCTGCATCGTAATTGCCACTGTAATCCGCACGAATGCTGATACTTGGATTGGAAGGTCCGGTTACAACGGGAATAAAATCACAATTGGAACGCACACGGTAGCGGAAGGAAAAATTTCTGCCGATGGCCAGATTGGGTGCTGAAAAAACAGGCCTGTTAAGATTGGTAATGTTGCTTTCGGTTACACCTGTTCCGCTCACAGAGCCGGGAACATACCGCATGCCTGTTGGCATAGTCAAAGTTACCGTAATGCTATTAATTGCAGAACTGCTGATATTTAGAACCGTAACCCGTGCAGTATCCGTGAGGCCACAAATGGTCATGTTCCGCGGGGCTGTACCCACAATACTCATCCTGTTTCCCTGGCACCGGGA
>JBILTS010000127.1:0-6293 GCA_044371405.1 Bacteroidia bacterium | reverse complement strand
TGGTTAAACTACACTGTATGTCACATACAAAACCTTATCGTGTAATCACCATTCTGGCTATTGCATGATTGTTCCCGGACACAACCTTCACCATGTAGGCGCCATCGGCCAAATCTCGGCCATCAACAGATATTGATCCATTGATGGTTTGACCTTGTAACTGTTTTACCAGTTTGCCAGACATTCCGGTTATTTCCACAATCACATTGTTACCGAACGATTTATCCATAACAAGATTGAAGTGACCATTATTTGGGTTGGGGTAAATGTTGAAAGTGATGTTGTCTGTACCCCTTACAGAAGCTCTGTTCATGATCACTTTCTTGGTAACGCTGCACTCACAGTTGGGTGCATTTTGCGAGCGTGCACGCATGGTAACATTGAATGTTCCATCTTTTTGGAAATTGTGTTGTGTTTGCGCATTCACGCCGTTGGTTTTCACAGTTCCACCGGTTTCAAAGATCCAGGTGTAATCCACCTTGTCCTGTCCGCCTTCCACACCAGTGTTTGCATTCAATGGATTTACCGCAATACCATAAAAACCATAGGCATAGTCGGTCTTAACATTAAAATCACAGGTTCTGGGGCCTTCAAAAATATCGAATGTTGTGAGTACCATAGAATCTGTACATCCACCTTCAATTATGGCATAAAGGGTAACATTGGGTGAAAATGCCTTGTTGTATGTGTGTACAGGATTGGTTGCGGTTGATGTTGTTCCGTCGCCAAAGTTCCATAGATAAGATATTTTACCCTGGGGCCAGGTGGTATTGTTGGTGAATGCTACAGGCGAACCAAGGCAAACATCATTTACAGTGAAGGACGCTTTTGCCTGAATACCAACTCTAATATCTTTGGTAGCTTTGGCTTTGCATCCATTCATCAACTCTACAGTTAATGAAATGGTCTTGGTACCTAACTCCGTGAACTGATGCTGAGGATTTTCAGCCAGTGAGGTTTTACCGTCACCAAATGACCAATTATAACTCTTTACAGTTCCACCTGCACCAGCAACAACAGGTGTTGTATTGGTAAAGATGGCAGGAGTGCGAGAACAAGTGGGAGTGTTTACAAAAGAAGTATTTGGGCTTTCAAGCACTGTTACTTTTTTCAACAATGTGTCTTTGCAGCCAAATACACTTACCACACTCAGTACCACATTCTTCTCACCCGCAGTGGTGTAGGTGTAGGTGGCGTCATCTTCAGTAGAAACAGCACCTTTTTCCAGATTCCATATAGATCCGTAGCTTCCGGTAGCTATACTGCTTTTGTTCTTAAAGATAAACTTATCATTACTGCAAGTTCCCGCAGTTAGGTCAAATGAGGCCTTGGGGGTAGGCAATTGAAACGCTCTCTGAGTTGTTGATGCAACGCAACCATTTAGGTTGGCAGTCAACGTGACATTATAGGCACCTGCAGTAGCATATTTATGCCTAACCACACTGCTATTGCTATTGAGTGTCTTTCCATCTCCAAAACTCCAGCTTGAATTAACACCTGTAGTTGGGGTAGTCTGGTTATTGAAAATCAGATCCTGGCCTACACATGCATTTTGTTTGGTAAATTTCACAGTGGGATTGGGATTCACTACCACAGTGCCGGTATCATTGATTGCAAAACCATAAGGCAAGGTTTTACCCGTCATGATTACCTTGTAGGTGCCAGGTGCAGGGAACTGGAATACGGGTTCGATAGCACCACTGGTATCGGCAGCAATGCCGGTTCCGAAATTCCAGAAAAATTCCATGGTGCCGCTTTTTACCTTACTTTTTTGGATGAAGGGAACCAAGTCGCCATCACATATTCTGGTAGGGAAAGAAAAGTCGGGAACAATGGTTGGATAAATGAGAATATCTCTTCTTATTACTGTATCACAGCCATTTCCCAGGTCAGTGATTTTGGTAAAGAATGTAACCATGCTGTCTTCCAAACCCAGATCTGAAGTTTGGAATTTCACTTCCAGATCAGCTGTTGAAGTTGCATGGCGGGAAATTGAGGTAGCACCGCTCAACAAGCGACCGCTAATGGTTGTGGCATAGGTGCTGGCAGTCCATTCCTTGCCTGAATTGGAACCTGTACCATTCCAATAGGTATTGTTGCTGTATTTTCTGGGAGCATTTACGGTGTAATAAACCGGAACATTCACCTGGGTATTAAAAATGAAGGAATCATTTGCTGCATTATCATCAGGGATGTCAATGAAGATGGCGATGCGGGAAGGACCGGTAGCATTTAACTGAATGGGCACATTAAACAGCACATTGGCAGTATCATTGTTTAGCAGCCTTTTTCTCACGCTTGTTACCCTTTTTGATCCGCCATTGATGCTGTAAGCAACATTAAAGTTATAGGCAGTATCTGAAAACAGATTTCTAACCACAATGCGTGCAGATTTTGACCAACCGGCACAAACTGTAGCAGGAACTGTGAAATCTGTGCTCACCGCTTGGATATCCATGAAATTCTCAAGACCTCCGCGGTCAGACATAACACCGTTTCTGTTTTTGTTTGTATTATCAACCAAAGCCGGACTGTTGGTTGGAACATTATTTTGGGTAAAGAAATCCTGGCACAGCAGGTTGCGATTGTTACCATTAACAAAGCGTGGGTTTCTTCTCATATCACCGATCTGCCCACCAAATCCGGCACTTCTCCAGGAAGCGTAATCGGTTAGGTTGCCTGTGGGAGGCGAGAAAAACTGAGGTGTCCAGGCAGCATTGGGAGCCCACAGATGATTATTACCATAACGCACGGTTGTAGTATTGGAGCCATAATACATGCCCCACGAGAAGAGCGTATTATTTACCATTACATTACCCTCAAAATTGGTATTTCCGAAACCAAAACCATAATGGAAATGGCTGTAGTAACTCCAACCATATGGGGAATTATTCAGGTTGAAATTCATGGTGTTTTGCCTGAAATTCAAGGTTGCTCCCGTACCCACATTGCTGTAGAGACCCCAGGTGTAATAAGCACTGATGCTATTGGTAGCAATATTGGAGAACCAGTTGTGAACGATACCCGAACCTGAAACAGAAGCGTAAAATGGCACCAAATATCCATAAGGACCTTGCTGTATCATTTCATCGCAAATATTACGACTCACATCCCACGCACCATTATTGGCCCAAATGCCATACATCCAGGGGAACGTAAAGTTAGTGGATGTTGATTGTATATCTCTTATTGTGTTCTCAGTGATATTGCCCCTGAATGCTGAATTCTGGTTAACCATATTGATGCCATAGAATGTCTGGAACGGACGGCAACGCAGGATGTTATTGCGGGTTACGTTGATATTATCACCGCTGGTGAAATAAATGGCCTGCATCGCTCCTGTGGTCAAACCGGTTAGGGTAGAGTTGCTCCGTAAGTTCTCTATTCTGTTCTCTCTTACGTTACAGTTGGACACGATCTGACCATAAATACCTAGGTTACTGCTGGTATTGGTCATTACATTGAATATTTCATTACCCCGAACAGATGTAGGGAGTGTAGATGTACCGACAGTCAAACCCATACCAATATTCCATGATCCGTTGTTAGAAGCACTGGCAGTCGCATTTACAAATGGCAAATCGTGAATTTTGTTTGAATCTAGACGTATAGCACGATTGATTGTATTAACATAAAACGCATACAAGGGATAAATCGTGGTGTTAGGTAAGCCTGAGGTTACATTGGCTCTGCTAATATCATTATTTGATGCAACCAAACCGCTGGTATATCCTGCGTTGATACCCCATGAATAAAAGTTCTGGATGGTATTTCCAATATATGAGTTATTGTAGGCAAAAGAGGTGTAGTTGCTGAAACTTTGGGCCTCGAAAATAGCTGCAAAAGGTCCGGGGCTGTTCAGGTTGGTGGTTCGCATCAAACAATTACGTATGATGTTGTTGGCACCATTACCATTGGTAAGCGTTCCACCTAAGTTCGACAAACTTGTTGAAGACGAGAGTGCCACATAGGCACCTCCTGAACTTGAACCCAGTGAGGTCAAGGCAGTGAATTCAATAGTACAGCCGTTAATAATATTATTATCAGCATTATTGGTCAAACGGATACCCTGCACATTCACCACGGTACCGGTGTTACGAACCACCAGGTTATTTATGGTAATGTTGTCAGCTCCATTAAAAAGAAATACCTGAGGTACAGTGCTGCTTCCGGAATAAGCAATAAAGTTTCCTCCACCATTGATTGTTACAACATTTGTACTGCTGGTTCCTGTAAATTGATTGAGCTGAACGTTGCTGGTAACTGTCAGGCTGCTCATCACGTTCACCGTAACGGGGCCGGAAACTCCCAAGGTGTTTAATGCGTTGGCAAAATCTGTCCAGTTGTTGTAATTGGTGCCACCGGTAGTGGCGGCATTGTTCAGAGTGTAAGTACCACTGAGCTGGGCCATAGACCAACCCGGAATACTGAGCCCGATAGTCAGCGCCAGCGCCCTGCCTGCTCGGTACACTTTTTCTTTGATTGTGTAGTTTTTGTCCATATCATTTGAGTTTAGATCCGCAATTAATAATGAAGCCACATGGAAAACATCATGACCATCAAGGATTTAACCCCTAAGATTATGGACAAATTCGATAAGTAATATCCTTAAACCTATTTTTGATGAAGCAGTAAATCAAATAGTTTACACAATTTCTGCTTTTAAAACTGCCCTGCCCTTAGCATTACCAGGGTGCATGCCTCTAAATAGGGAATGTTCGCAGCATCCAGTTTTTCCATCAACTCAGGATTTTCCGTTCCGGGATTGAAAATAACCCTATCGGGTTTTAAGGAAATTATAGTATTGTGATGCGCGACCTGATGCAACGGGTTGAGATACAAGGTGATGGTGTCCACTGATTGTAAATCTTCGGGAACAACCCGCAGAATAGGCAAACCCACTACTTCGCTGCCCGATTTACCGACCAATACAGGTTTATGGCCATATTCAAGCAACATCATGGTGGCCATGTGGCTGTAGCGCGTGGGGTTTTCAGAAGCACCCAATATCAAAACGGTTTCAGACATGCTGCAAAGTTAATGCGGCCGCTTCCGCGCAGCGCACGCCATCCAAGGCAGCGCTGATAATCCCACCCGCATAGCCGGCCCCTTCCCCGCACGGATACAGGTTTTGCACCTGCGGATGCTGCAAATTTTCTTTGTCTCTGGGAATGCGCACCGGACTGCTGGTGCGGCTTTCCACCCCCACCAAGATGCCATCGCGGGTGCGGAAACCTTTCATTTTATTGCCAAGCACCTGCAAGGCCCCGCGGATGCGTGAACCCACATCTTCGCTCAGCACGTCATCCATTTTTCGGGGTGCAATGCCGGGTATGTAAGAGCATTCGGGCAAATCGGAAGACAACTTACCATTTACAAAATCCTCAATCCGCTGTGCGGGTGCCGTAAGGTTTCCTGCGGTTTCAAAGGCCTTTTTCTCCCACACCGCCTGATATTCCATGGCCTTCAGCGGTCCGTGTTTTTCAAAAGCGGCAAAATCTTTTTCATCCACCGATACCACAAAACCGCTGTTGGCAAACTTTCCGTTTCGCTTGCTGGGGCTCCATCCGTTCACCACCACCTCGCCAGGGGCCGTTGCCGCCGGCGCAATGATGCCACCCGGACACATGCAAAATGAAAAAACGCCGCGACCGTTTACCTGCTCCACAAGGGAATAAGAGGCCGGCGGCAAAAGATTTTCAGAGGCATTGCACTTGTATTGTATGGTATCAATAAGCTCCTGCGGATGCTCCAATCGCACGCCCAGGGCAAAGGGCTTGGCCTCTATTTGAACTTCTTTTTGATACAGTAAAGTAAAAATATCGCGGGCACTGTGTCCTGTAGCCAATATCAAGGCCTGAACAGACAATTTTTTTCCGTTTTGGGTGTAAATTTCCCTGATTTTTCCGTTTTCCAGGGTGAAATCAACCATTTTTTGGTCAAAATGAACTTCACCACCACAGGCGATGATATGCTCACGGATGTGCTCGATAATACCGGGCAGTTTATTGGTTCCAATGTGCGGATGCGCCTCCCAGGTGATGGCGGAAGTGGCACCGTGGTGAACCAGTTCTTGCAAGATTTTGGCTACATCGCCGCGCTTAGTACTTCGGGTGTAAAGCTTTCCATCGCTGTAGGTGCCGGCGCCGCCTTCGCCAAAACAGTAATTGCTGTCACCATCCACAATGTGTTCTTTGTTTAGCACCGCCAAATCGCGCCTGCGCTCCTTCACCGGTTTGCCACGCTCCAGCACAATGGGTTTGAAACCTTGCTCAATCAAAGACAACGCGGCA
>JBILTS010000042.1:0-15665 GCA_044371405.1 Bacteroidia bacterium | reverse complement strand
CCCAAAGACATAGAAAACCTGATTACAAAACCCATAGAGAAAAAAATCAAATCCATTAGTGGGGTAAAGAAACTTAAAAGTCAAAGTATTCAGGACTTTTCTATCATAACAGTAGAGTTTAATACAGATGTAAAAGTTGACGAAGCCAAGCGGAAGGTAAAGGACGAAGTAGATAAGGCAAGGTCTGAACTGCCCAATGATTTAAAAACAGACCCTACCGTAATGGAGGTCAATTTCAGCGATATGCCCATTCTTTACGTAAACATCAGTGGCAACTATGACCTGTCAACGTTGAAGAAATATGCTGAAGCTGCCAAAGACAGAATGGAAAGTCTCTCGGAAATAACCCGTGTGGACATGGTGGGAGGACTTAATCGCGAAATACAAGTAAATCTGGATCTTGCAAGAATGGGTGCTTCAGGCCTCGCACTGGATGATGTCAGTCGTGCTATACAGTTTGAAAACATGCGTATTGCCGGTGGCAATATTGATGTTGAAAGAATGAAACGTTCACTGAGCGTTAGCGGCGAATTCCGGTCTAAACAAGATGTAGAAAATATAATTATCCGCAGTGGTGCCGGAGCTACACTTTACCTAAGGGATGTTGCCGAGGTGAAAGATGCTTATGCAGAAAAAGAGAGTTATGCCCGACTTGAAGGCAATCCGGTAATTACACTGAATATCATTAAACGCTCCGGTGAAAACCTCATTGAAGCAAGTGACAAATGCAGGGCCATCATTGATGATTTATACAAAAACAAAGTATTACCAGAAAATGTAAAAGTAGTGTTTACCGGCGATCAAAGTACCCAAACTCGTATTACCCTTCACGATTTGATCAACACCATCATTATCGGTTTCATTCTGGTAACTTTAATTCTAATGTTTTTTATGGGGGCAACCAACGCCATTTTTGTTGGACTAAGTGTTCCCCTTAGTATGTTCCTGGCATTCTTGGTGATGCCAACCCTTGGCTTCAGTTTAAATATGATTGTGCTTTTTAGCTTTCTCCTGGCATTGGGGATTGTGGTTGATGACGCCATTGTAGTTATTGAAAATACACACCGGATTTTTTCGCAAGGCAAAGGCAAAGTACCCATCGTTATTGCCGCAAAAAAAGCTGCAGGTGAAGTTTTCCTGCCGGTATTAAGCGGAACACTCACCACCCTTGCCCCCTTTGTTCCCCTGGCTTTTTGGCAGGGCATCGTGGGCAAATTTATGTTTTATCTTCCGGTTACACTGATCATCACCTTATTGGCCTCACTGCTTGTGGCATATATCATTAATCCCGTTTTTGCGGTAGATTTCATGGCCCACAACGAGGATAACTTTGATAAGAAACCCACCATTACCAAAGGATTCAAGAAAACCGGTATTGTTTTCCTTGTGCTTTCCATTATTTGCTACTTTATAGGTGGAGTGGGATTGGGCAACTTTATGGTGGTTTTGTTTTTATTGTATGCCCTGCATCATTTCTGGCTTAAAGGCATCATCTATAAATTTCAGCATAAAACTTGGCCCCGTGTTCAGGATACTTATCAACGTCTTATTTCATGGGCGCTTATTGGAAAAAGACCTGTATTGCTCCTCACCGGCACTTTTGCTTTATTGATCTTGTCATTTGTAATAACAGGATTGCGCAAACCGGGGGTTGTGTTTTTCCCTCAGGCAGAACCAAATTTCACCTACATTTATGTTACAACACCGGTAGGAACTTCTGCAAAATTCACAGATAGCATCGTTCAAAAAATTGAAACCGATGTATTCTCCATCACCGGCAATAAAAACCCTGTGGTAGAAAGCATTATTTCCAATGTGGCCGTAGGAGCAACTGACCCAAACAGCGGTGATAGATCAGTAGCCAGCAATAAGGGTAAAATTACCGTGGCATTTGTAGAATTTAGCAAGCGAGGTGGCAAAAGCACCCGGGAATTGCTGGAGAAAATCCGTGCCGGAATTAAACCTGTTGCAGGAGTGGATGTGGTTGTTGAACAGGAAAGAAACGGACCACCTGTGGGCAAGACTGTGAATATTGAAATTCGTGGTGATGAATTCAATACACTGGTAAAAACTGCATCCGATTTGAAAACATACCTTGATAATCTGCAAATACCCGGAGTAGAAGAACTTAAAAGTGATTTTATTAGCAGTAAACCTGAGATCATTGTAAAAATAGATCGCGAAAGAGCTAACCGACAGGGCATTTCAACTGCACAAATTGGCATGGCCTTAAGGAACTCAATCTTTGGTGCAGAAGCCAGCAAATTCAAGGATGATAATGAAGATTACCCCATTATGGTACGGGTAAGAAAAGACCAGTCCAACAATCTGGATGCATTGCTAAATATGAAGATTATTTACCGCGATATGAACATGGGGGCCATGTTAAGGCAAGTTCCATTATCAGCTGTAGCAACCGTAGAATATGGGAACACCTATGGTGGAATTAACCGTCTCAATCAAAAAAGGGTAATAACCTTGGCCAGCAATGCACTTCCCGGGTATGCACCTAATCAGGTAGTAGACCAAGTTCAATCTGCCATAGATAACTTTGGCAGCCGGGATGGTGTAGAAATTGTAATGACCGGTGAACAGGAAGAACAAAAAGAAACGCAATCATTTCTGGGTATGGCTATGCTTGCTTCTATTGGTTTGATTATCCTGATTTTGGTTACTCAGTTCAACTCCACCAGCAAACCCATATTAATCCTTACTGCCATTTTCTTCTCCATCATTGGTGTATTGCTTGGATTTGCTATTTTCAACATGAATTTTTCTGTCGTAATGACCGGAATTGGTGTGGTTGCACTCGCCGGCATTGTTGTACGAAATGGTATTTTGTTGGTAGAATTCACTGATTTGTTGCGATCAAAAGGAGTACCACTGCAAGAGGCAATTATTGAAGCAGGTCGCACGCGCATGACACCAGTGTTATTAACTGCAGGGGCAACCATCCTTGGGTTGGTTCCACTGGCCGTCGGACTAAACATGGACTTTGCAAAATTATTCAGTGAATTCAATCCTCACATTTACCTGGGTGGCGATAGTGTTGCATTCTGGGGGCCGCTAAGCTGGACTATGATTTTCGGGCTCGGATTCTCAACTTTCCTAACGCTTGTGCTGGTTCCTGCCATGTATCTGCTGAATGAAAAAATTAAGGTAAAATTGTATGGCTGGTTTGGCAAAACATACAATCCGGATGAGCATGCTGACCCCAACGCATTAAAGAATCTGGAACTGTAATCTTTTATTATTAGAGCCGTGGCTTATTCCGGATCTATAACCGAATACTTATCGGAATTGGGATTTACATCCGTTCACAACAAAATGAAATTCTCTCATCCGAATGGTCCTGATTTAATTTTCATTCCGGCTGTAGATAGTATCACAGAGAACCCAAAAACAGAGCGTACCATTATTTTACATGAGGATATCTGGAAAACCAAGATTGAGGCTGTTACGAACCGCCTGCTGGCTTTAACCGGAAAAACACTGCGAATTCACGGAAGATCATGCAGCATTAAAAGAGTTGATCGTGCTGATGCCGAGGAATTCTTGGATTTGCATCATATTGGCGGGTACGTGAATTCCTATTTTAAATACGGCCTTTTCTTTCGCGATGAACTCATTGCAGTCTGTTTGTTTAGTAAGTGCAGAATATTTCAATCAGAAGAACTGGTTTCATATAAAAGTGCGGAACTCACCCGTTTTGCCTGCCGGACAGGGATAAGAATTACCGGTGGATTAGACAAACTCATAAATCGTTTTTGCTGCGAACACGATGTTTTGCACCTGATGACATACGCGGATAAAGAATGGACAGATGGCAAGGCCTATTTCACCCTGGGTTTTAAAAAAGTGGGCGACACTTCTCCCCTCTCATTTATGATAAATAAAGAAACACTGATAAGAATACCGATGAAGGTACATTATGAAATGGATGACCAAAGTTGGGTAATCAGAAAAAACCTCGGAAATTTAAAACTGGTTAGAATAAAAAATCCCCGCAGCTAGGCGGGGATTTTCGTTTATTGATTTAAAGATAATTAATACAACTCGAATGTATTTTTCTGTTTCAGCAATCCACGGGTCCAGAGCTCAGTGCTGTACTTTCCTTTTTTAAGCTTTCCTGCAAGCGTACCAGAGGAAGGATAATACCATTTTACTACATTTTTTTCGCCGTCTGAAATGATGGTTTGTTTTATGCTAAACAAGCTGCTTTTGTCTGCGAGTCCTTTGTTGCCTGAAGACAAAACTTCGCCCTCTGGGCCAATAATTCTGATGGTAACTTCCTCTTCAACCGGTTCTTTTATGAATGAATTCTCAATCACATCAAACGACACCCTAAGTTTCTCAGACGATTTGGCTTTTGTAGTTTCTATTTGCATATCGCCTTTTTTACCCATGCCGGTAGTAAGAAGTGATCCGAATTGAGGAATAGCGCCTTTGTTAATACGGTCTTTCATCTCAGTATTTTCCTCAATCAGTGCAACTTTACCTGCTTTTTCACTTTCAACTTCCTTGGTAAGGGCAGCGATTTTTGACATCAAATCCGCAATTTCCTTTTGTTTATCTTCCAATTGCTTCTTCAACTCAGCAAGTTTCTTTTGGTCTTCTTTTGTAAGCACGGCTGTTTTACCACCCGTAGTAGAACCTGTTGGCACACCTGAACGAGCAATGATGGCTCTCAATGAATTGATTTGACCCATCAACTCAACTACTTTAGGATTATTTGGACCTTCAAGTTCTTCAATTTTACCCGTCAATCGTGCATTTTCTTCCTGATAACTGGAGAGCAAAGGACGAAGAGAGTCTTCCATACGCTGCAATTCGCGCTGCAAAGAATCTTTCATTTGCAACACCTGCAACTTTTCCTGAACAGCTTTTGCTGTCTCCCCTTTTTTAGAGTAAAAGTAGGCATTACCGCCAATGGAAGCAATCAGCAATACCCCCAAGACAGCTGCTAAAACGTTTTTATTCATTACTAATAATTAGATTGCAATATTATTCATTTTGCGTGAAAAAACCTAATCACTTTAGTTTAAAGTTCTTTGCCTTAGATATTCATGAACTTGATTTGGCGAATAATTAACTCCAATAATTCTTTGTTTTTTATCCAAAAATATACCCGTTGGTATTTTTCTTATTTTCAACTTTCTGTTTATTTTATTTGAACTAAATCCTTGATATACAGCAGTCTCATAACGTTTAGAATAACGATGTAAATACTGATTACTGGCCCCATAATTTAGCATTAAAACCTTAATACCTGACTCTTTCATCCTGCCCAGTGCATGAAGCAAAGCACTATCTCTAATATATTCAGATGCCTGATCGTGCCAAATGTACACGTACAATAATTCGCCTTTGTATCGCCTAATACTTCTTTTGCGTTTTTTGTCTTTTGCAGTCGGTTCAGCATACCTGAACCGTGGCAGTTTTTTACCCTTATTCAAGGTAAATTTGAGCTTAGCAGCGGTATCCCTCCTAAAATCCAAGTATAACCCATCCGGATGTATATTATCTATATGAAATGCAGTGCTGTTCCATTCCAGATAAGCTTTGCCTCGATTTACAACGCTACTCTGCAAATTCTGAAAGGAAGTGCCATTATCGGCTATCATTACTTCATCAATACCATCATCTGCATAATTTCCATTACAGTTCACATCTTTAACGCATATAGCGAATGCGTTACTTCCACTGCCCCAAGTTCCGTACAAAACATTCATGCGTCGGATGCGGAAAGCGTTTTCAGTGCCGGAGAAAATCCTGTTACCCTGCAACTGATACATTGCTTTGTCATTCATAACCGCAAACTGCTTGAACTGGCCCGCAGGAAAATGTTCAAGCACTACTTTGAAACCATTTGGGCGAGTATCCATAGCAATTAAAACTGTTTTGCCTGGTTTGAGGGTATCGGGGGGACCATCATCCGTTAAATCATAGTTATGATTGCGGTCTGTCCAGAATAGCGTATTAAATGCGGTCCATCCCGGATTTTCAATCAGAAGTAGCGTGTGATTTGCGGCAAAATCATCTGTTTTTACTGCGGTAAAAACCCAGGCAAAACCCTTTCGGTAGCTTTTATTCATAAATGGGGCTTTCACCTTTCGCCATTTAACAACATCGTCTTTTTTTGCAGAAGCAAAATCTAAAGGATTGGATACGGAATCACCCCTAAATTCAAACACATTAGATACCATCATGGTCTTAACATACTCGGCATCCGTGCCTCTTTCCGTTAGCGGCAGTTTAACGGATTGAGAAAACAATGACCCGAAACACGGCAAACACGCAACCAACAAGCGTCTAATCATCTTTACCGGCTCCAATAAACTGTAAAAGAAAATATAATAAATTGACCAATGCGCCGGCAGCTGCTGCCACATAGGACATGGCTGCCCATTTTAAACTGTCTTGCGCTCCTTCCAGTTCAGCGGCTGATACCAGATTTTTCTGCTGCATCCAAACCAGTGCCCTTTTACTTGCATCAAATTCAACAGGGAGAGTAACCAGGGAAAACAGGGTGATGACTGCGTAACAAGCCAAAATAATTCCCATAACCCACTGTGCACTGCCACCAAAGCCAATACCCACAAAGGCGGCACCGAAAATGACCATATTTAAAATGCTTGCACTCACATTTTGCAGCGGCACCAGTTTGCTCCTTAGCTGAAGCATGGAATATGCAGTTGCATGTTGCACCGCATGCCCGCACTCATGGGCAGCAACAGCAGCTGCAGCAGCATTTTCACCGAAGTATACTTCTCTGCTCAGGTTTACAGTTTTGTTTAGCGGGTTGTAATGGTCAGTTAATTCGCCGTCAACCTGAACAATCTGCACATCTGCAATTCCATGGTCCTGCAGCATTCTCTCAGCCACTTCCCTGCCTGATAGACGGTTGCCCAGATGTAGGTTTTTATAGTGATTGAATTTACTTTTCAACTTCTGCTGAATAGCCAGACTCACAAACATCATTAGCAAAGTCAAAATAAAATATCCTGACATGTCTATTTCTCCTTTTACTATTTACAAAACCTTACCAGCATGACCACTACAGCAACCAGAAACATGAGAATACTGATTCTGTTTATCCCATGCATCATCTTCAAGTATGAACTGCTTGGACCTTCCTGCTTACGGAAAGTTAGGTAGGATACTAATTTTTTAATTATCATTCTTTTATCATTATGTCTTCCGACTTTTTATTTGATTTTCTTACCGGCTCCATCAAATCCACAGGGTGATCGGCGAATTCATCCAGCAGGGCAATGTCCAATACCTGAAGCATATTGCTCACGTAGTGAAATTTCATGTCTTTAAGGTATCCTGCATTGATTTCTGCCACATCCTTTCGGTTTGATTCACACATGATAACTTCTGTAATGCCGGCTCTTTTGGCGGCCAGAATTTTCTCTTTAATTCCTCCCACGGGGAGCACTTTGCCCCGCAGGGTTATTTCACCCGTCATAGCCAAATGACTTTTAACCTTTTTCTGAGTGAACAACGATGCCAGTGAAGTTAAAATAGTAATACCTGCAGAAGGCCCATCCTTGGGAATGGCACCGGCAGGAAAATGCACATGCACATCCCAATGATCAAAAACCCGCGTATCAATATCCAGATATGAAGCATGCGCTTTTAAAAAAGTGCGGGCAATGCTAACACTTTCTTTCATTACATCTCCCAACTGCCCTGTAACCATCAGGTTGCCTTTGCCCTGCATGAGGGTGCTTTCCACAAATAGCACAGAACCACCCATTGGGCTCCAGGCCAGTCCGGTCACTACTCCGGGGGTGAGGTTATTTTCATATGTTTCGGGCTCCATTTTCTCAGCACCAAGAATTTCCTGCACAATATCAACTCCCATATTTTTAGTATATCGCTCACCCATGGCGAGGCATTTGGCAGCAGAACGAGCCAATGCAGCTATCTTTTTGTCCAGCCCACGCACTCCACTTTCGCGGGTATATTGCTCCACAACCAGCTCCAATGCCTTATCTGTGACCTTAAAATCTGCGGCTTTAAGTCCGTGTGCCTTACGCTGTTTCGGTACCAGGTATTTTTTGGCAATTTCAATCTTCTCCTCCATGCTGTAACCGCTGATTTCAATGATTTCCATCCTGTCTAGCAATGCGGGTTGAATGGTATCCAAATTGTTGGCGGTTGCCACAAATAGTACTTTGCTCAAATCATAATCAAGTTCCAGATAATTATCATAAAACGTGCTATTCTGCTCAGGATCCAGCACTTCCAGCATGGCACTGCCGGGGTCACCCCTGAAATCTCTGCCCATTTTATCAATTTCATCCAGCACAAAAACCGGATTGCTACTGCCTACTTTTTTAAGATTTTGAATTACCCTGCCAGGCATGGCACCAATGTAGGTTTTGCGGTGGCCACGAATTTCGCTTTCATCGTGCAGCCCACCCAAACTCATGCGAACATATTTACGCCCCAGCGCCCTGGCAATGCTTTTACCCAAACTCGTTTTACCCACGCCGGGAGGTCCGTAAAGACAAATGATGGGGCTCTTCATATCCCCTTTTAACTTTAGAACTGCAAGGTATTCAAGGATGCGTTTTTTTACCTTATCCAGACCAAAATGGTCTTCGTCAAGTACTTTCTCCGCAAACTTCAGGTCAAAATTATCTGTAGTATATGAATCCCATGGCAATTCTATCATTAGCTGCACGTAATTCAAACCCACACTGTAATCCGGTGAAGCTGGGTTAACGCGCATCAGCCGGTCCAGTTCCTTGTTAAAATGCTGGTGCACTGTTTTAGACCATGACTTGGCATTGCCTTTCTCGCGCAAATTCTGAATCTCTTTATCCGGCGTTTCTCCACCCAACTCTTCCTGTATGGCCCGTATTTGCTGGTGAAGAAAATACTCCCGTTGCTGCTTGTCTATGTCTGTGCGAACCTTATTCTGAATTTCGTCTTTTAATTCCAGAATCTGTAGCTCTTTGGTTAGCATTTCCAGCACCTTAACAGCCCTATCTCTTGGGTTAGTATTGGCAAGCACCTGCTGCTTTTCAGCCACACCAATGTTGAGATTGCTGGCCACAAAATGCACAAGAAAACTATTGCTGTCTATGTTTCTTATAGCAATGTTGGCTTCGGTGGGAATGTTAGGCGCCAGGTTGATGATTTTTTCAGAAATATCACGGATGCTTTGGATAATGGCATCAAACTCCCCGTCTTCTTTCAGAGGTTCATCATTCAGACTGCTAATTTTCGCTTTGAAGTAAGGATCATTTTGGGTGTATTCATCAATGGAAATGCGTTTTCGGCCTTGAATAATAAGGGTAGTGGTGCCATCGGGCATCCGCATGGTACGGATGATGTGTGCCAGCGTTCCCACGGTAAATAGATCTTCCTGCGCCGGATCTTCAATTTCAGGATTTTTCTGTGCCACTACGGCTATAATTTTATCCTTTTTTGCAGCTTCGCGAACCAGTTTTATGGATTTGTCTCTTCCCAGGGTGATGGGGAAAATGACCCCCGGAAACAGCACGGTATTGCGTATGGCCAAAACGGGCACTTCTTCAGGCAACTGCATGTTCCTGAATTCTTCCTCATCCTGCTTGGAAAACAGGGGCATGAACTCTGGATTGTCGTTGCTTCCGTCGAAATCCGAATTTAAACCCAAGTATATTTCATTGCTGTCAAACATGTGTCTAATTTAAATCAACCTATGTGCCATTTTTGATGATTCACCAAAAAATAACGTTAATCGGGAGGGTATATTTTCATAAACCATAGAAACTGGCATTAGATCAAGGGTGAAAAAGCTAAAGTATGACATTATGACAATTTTACTGCCAAAGCACGCATCATAGATTTTTTCGATGATAATTATTTGCAATCTCATGCAAATTTCCGAATTTTGCGGTAATCAAAAACCATTAAAATTATGAAAATGAAGCACATTTTGTTTGCCCTGGCCATTCCGGCTCTGGCATTCCTAACCGCTTGCGGAGGCGATTCTGACGAGGATTCAGCACCCAAACCCACCCTGTCTTTTCAGACCGGAGCAGGATTTACTTTTCAAGATGCACAGGCCAGTGTTGACGACATTCTAAAGATTGGAATTATTGCAAAAAGCAATGACTCTAAACTCAGCAAAATCAGCATTAAACTGAGCACGAATGGCGGTACTGCCGGTGTTATTTTCGACACTACCATCACTACAAACAGTGCTACCTTCAACTACAACTACGAAGTTTTGGGCAGTGTTTCTGATATACTGAAATTGACTGTTACAGCCAACGACGCAAACGGTACTTCTGCAGAACAAAGCCTTACAATTGAAATTGTTCCGCCCTTGGTTCCCATTGGCAAACAACAAAATCAACAGGTTTATAACCTTCAAAGCCCAGCCGGATATAACGGAGCGTACGATTTAACCAAATCTACTCCGAAATTTTCTGCCGACAAACCAACTGAAAAAGACATCGTAGACGGCACTCCCGGTTCAGCTGTTTTCAGCAAATCTTGGGGTACACTGAACGGAAGTAAATTTGTGAAGGTTTCTGCCAATGATTACAACCTGGCCACCACCACTACTTTCATCTACAACCTATGGAAAGCAAATGCTGCCAATGCTGCAGCTACTGTTACCGATATCAAGGTTGGCGACGTTATCCTTGTTAAATCAGGTCAAAGCGTTCCTTTCGGTATTTACATCATCAAAATTACCGAAGTTAAAGAAACGACCACAGACAATCTGGATTATATCAAATTTGAATATCAGGGAGATATTTAATTCTTCCCAAGCCGCAAAAAACCCCGACTTTTCAGTCGGGGTTTTTTGTTTATAAACAAACCTGTTTTTTTGTTTCTTTTGCATATCGTGAAAAGAATAGGAATTTTTACATCAGGAGGTGACTCACCCGGCATGAATGCCTGCATAAGGGCGGCAGTAAGAACATGTCTGGCCTACAATATAGAACCTTACGGCATCAGAAGAGGTTATGAGGGGATGATTGAAAATGACATACAGTTGCTGAATGCAGGCAGCGTTTCCAATATCATTCAATACGGTGGAACCATTTTAAAAACTGCCCGGAGTGCTGAATTCCGTACACCGGAGGGTAGAGCCAAGGCCGCCCTTAACTTGAAGAGCCATGGCATAGACGGGCTGGTATGCATTGGTGGTAACGGCTCCTATACCGGCGCACTCTACCTGCAAAAAGAACACGGAATTTCCACCATTGGCTGTCCGGGTACCATTGACAATGACCTTGCCGGAACCGACTATACCATTGGATTTGATACCGCTGTAAACACTGCCATGGATGCCATAGACAGAATTCGCGATACGGCAGAAAGCCATGGTCGGGTTTTCTTTGTGGAAGTGATGGGGCGAGATTCGGGTTACATAGGTCTGTATGCCGGACTGGCAGGCGGTGCTGAAGGAATACTGATTCCAGAGAAAGGAAATCAGTTTGATGTACTGATTAAGCAATACGAGCAAAAAAGCCGTAAAAAAGAATTTTCAATATATGTGGTGGCCGAGGGAGACGAAGAAGGAAAGGCACTGGAGCTTTCACACCGATTCATGCAACACTATCCGCAAAGCGATACCCGCGTGGTGGTACTGGGCCATATACAGAGAGGTGGAAAACCAACGGCAAGCGACAGAATACTGGCCAGCAGACTTGGTGCGCACGCTGTAAAAGGGCTCACAGAGGGACTTAGTAACTGCGCCGTAGGCGTAATTCGAGATGAAATTGTTTACACATCATTTGAGGAGGCCATCAAAGGCAAAAAAGAGCTGAATAATAACCTTTGGATACTCAATGAAATGATCTGCCGGTAATATGCTGCTGCAACTCAGGGTTCAAAATTTTGCCCTTATCCGCTCCTTAACCTTCGCCCCCAAAAAGGGCATGAATGTGATTACCGGCGAAACCGGTGCGGGAAAGACCATTCTTCTTGGGGCTCTGGGACTGGTAACCGGAAACCGTGCAGAAATGTCAGCATTACTAAATCATAATGAGAAATGCATTGTAGAAGCAGAATTCGACATTCAATCCTTAAACCTGAAAGCCCTTTTTGATGAACTTGAACTAGATTACGATGACCACTGCATTATAAGACGAGAAATCAGTACACAAGGCAAAAGCAGGGCATTTGTCAATGATACCCCGGTTCAGCTTAGCATACTAAAAAGATTGTCGGGGTATCTTGTGCAAATTCATACACAGAACACCGGCACATTTATTTCAGATGCACAGGAACAAATGAATGTTGTAGATGATTTTGCCGGCAATCACCACCTAAAAGAAGCATATCAGACCACATTCAAGGAATGGAAAAACGCTTTAAAGGAATTGGGAGTTCTGCAAGACAAGAAAGCTAACTTCGAGAGAGAGCAGGATTTTATCCGGTTTCAGCATGACGAGTTGCACGGATTTTCGCCGGTTGAAAATGAGGAAACTGAACTGGAAGCCCAGATTCAGATACTGGCAAATGCCGATGAAATAAGCCGAACGTGCCAACAGGCCGTTAGTGAACTCACGGAAAAAGAACTTTCGATTACCGACAAAATCAATGGTATAAAGCAGCTATTCAGACAGGCGGAGCGTTACATGAGCAGCGCTGAAAATTATAAAAACCGGCTGCAGGTCATTGCTGAAGATTTAAAGGAACTGTCGCGCGAAATTGACCATACAGGGCAACTGGCCGAAAACAACCCCGATTTGCTTGAAACCCTGCAGGAAAGACAGGCGCGCATGCAACTGCTTTTCAGAAAACATGGCGTGGAATCCGGGGCCGGTTTGATTGCCATTCTTGCTCAGCTGGATGAGAAACTACAGGAAGCACATCATCTTGATGAAGCAATTGATGCCGCAACATTTCGCATAGAAAAAGCCAAAATAAGTCTTCTGCAACAGGGTGATATTCTGCAAAAAAACAGGACTGATGCAGGCAGTTTGCTAATGAAATCAGTCGGAGAAAAGCTCCAAAAACTCGGCATGCCAAATGCACTGCTGGAATGCGAATGGACTAATCATAGCGACACTCCGGATATCAATGGATTGTGGTCGCTTCGACTCTCATTCAGGGCCAATGCAGGTTCTCCCCTGCTTCCGCTAGACAAGGTGGCTTCTGGCGGCGAACTATCGAGGGTTAATTTTTGCTTGAGAAGTTTGACCGCCATGAAGAAAACACTGCCCACCCTGATTTATGATGAAGCAGACACTGGCATCAGCGGTGAAATTGCGCTGCAAATGGCCCGAATGATGCGCAGCATGGCTAAGGCACATCAAATTATTTGTATCACCCATTTGCCCCAGGTGGCCGCGGCAGGAAACCAACATTTCAGGATATTCAAAGAAGAAACCGAGGCAGTAACAGAGAGTAAAATGGTGATGATGAATCAGGAAGAACGAAAGCTAAATCTGGCTTCGATGCTTTCGGGAAACCTTGCAGGTACCGCCGCCGTTCAAAATGCAGAGGAACTGCTTAATTCCTTCGGGGATTAAAGTAATTTATCCGGTGCCGCTACATTGGTTTCGTACCATACATCTGTTTCAAAAGGCCCAAGTGATGCCGCCTGGGTAGCCAAAAAATCACATCGTTCATTTTCAGCGATGCCCGAATGGCCTTTTACCCAATGAAATTGGGGTTTAAAAACTTCATACAACGGATAAAAACGCTGCCACAAATCGGGATTTTTAACCTTTGCCCAGCCCTTTTTCTTCCAGCCAAACAACCATCCTTTCAGGATGGCATTGCACACATACTGGCTGTCTGAATAAATATGAACCGGAATTCCACGGCTTTTTATATTATCAAGGGCGCGAATGACAGCGAGCAGTTCCATACGGTTATTGGTAGTTAGACGATATGCACCGGAAATTTCCTTGCGTTTGTCTCCATACATAAGCACAGCACCAAATCCTCCGGGGCCGGGATTTCCCAGCGCTGCACCGTCCGTATAAACAACAATGGGTAACACACTGCAAAATTGAAAATAACCCCACTTATTCACAAAAATTGTGCAGAAGTAACCTGAAAAGGTTGATAACCTCTAATGAGTGTCTCATAATGTTGTAGTGTTGATTTGGGCTTTGGCTCAGGTCATCCGAAATAGCACCCTTTTTCCTTTTCATTATAGAAAGCCCGACCGGAAACGGCCGGGTTTTCTCTTTTTTGCTGCATAATGACCTTTAATAGCTGCCTAACACGACTGAATTTTTAACTTTGTATTGTTTTTAAAAAACAAAATCATTGCAGATTTACTTAGTTAGCTGATGAATGCAGAAATATTAACCATAGGTGATGAATTGCTGATTGGTCAAACCATAGACACCAACAGCGCCTGGATAGGTAAAAAACTGGCTGATATTGGCATTCAGATTTCGCGTAAAACTGCCATCAGCGATAGCGAATCAGAGATTATTACCGCTATAAACGAGTCCTTTTCCCGGGTAGATTTGCTATTGGTTACCGGAGGTTTGGGCCCTACCAAAGATGATATTACAAAAAAAACACTGGCTAAGCTATATGATTGTGGTTTCAGGCAAGACCAAACAGTAATCGCACACCTCGAGAATATCTTTGCCCGCAGGGGCAGGCAACTCCTGGATATAAACCGGCTACAGGCCGATGTGCCGGAAAAATGCGAGGTGCTGACCAATGAGGTTGGCACTGCACCGGGAATGTGGTTTGATGAGCATGGGAAGGTACTGATAAGCATGCCGGGGGTGCCCAACGAAATGGTACATATCATGGAAAACCGGGTTTTTCCAAAGCTTAAAAAACGATTTGAAACGCCGCACATACTACATTACACAGCGGTTACGGTAGGTGTGCCCGAAAGTTTGCTGAGTAATCGTCTGGAACAATTCGAAAAAACACTGCCAGCACATATAAAGCTGGCATACCTGCCTGCCTTAAACACAGTAAAACTTAGATTGTCGGGCAGTTCCGAGAACGCTGATTCATTAAAAACTGAAATGGACAATTTTTTTAACCAAATGTGCGAAGTGTGCGGAGATGCTGTGCTGGTGAGGGAAGACATCAGTCCCGTGAAACATGTGGCGGAATTGTTAATTCAAAATGAAATTAAAATTGCTGTTGCAGAAAGCTGTACAGGTGGCTTTATTTCAAGTCAGTTTGTGATACAGCCGGGCATTTCCAAGGTTTTCAATGGCAGTATTATTTCCTATTCCAATGCAGTTAAGCAGCGCGAATTGGGCGTTCCGGCAGAAATATTCACTACCGTTGGCGCAGTAAGTGAAGAATGTGCACGACATATGGCAGCAGCAGCCCTCAAAAAGTTTGGTGCTGATATTTCAATTAGCACAACAGGCATTGCCGGGCCCGGTGGCGCTACAGATGAAAAACCCGTGGGACTTATTTATATTGGTTTAGCCACCGCCAATCGAATTATGGTTAGAAAATTTCACCTGTTTGGCACCCGCGAACAGTTTATGCAACGGGCGGCCAATTGCGTCATGGTATTGTTAAAAGAGGTGCTTAAAACAGATTTCAAGGTGAGCTAACAAACGTTAGGCAGCACAATATCATATATCTTTGTCATAACAATAATTTGGGAAACTGCTATCATATTCCATTATCCAAAATGCTTTCATTACTGATAACTGTTTTTATCAGTAACCTATCCATTTATGCCGTTGATCTGC
>JBILTS010000136.1:0-5619 GCA_044371405.1 Bacteroidia bacterium | reverse complement strand
AAAATCAATTTATGGAAGGGATAGGCAACACATTCATGAAGAATGAGGGCCAATGGAATGACGGCACAAAGTACCTCTTTCGGAGTGGTCATTTTCAGGCCAGTTTTCATGCCGACAAAATTGTGTTTGCAATTGCAAATCCTAAATCCGGCAATTACGAATTGCACAAGCCACTTCCCGGAGAAAACAAAGCTGTTGATCCAAGGGTGCTACTACAAATATGGGAAATCAGGTATAAAAACACGTCATCATTTCAATACGAAACGGGCGGTATTGCTGAAAGCAAAGTCGGATATGCCCGCATCCACAAAGACGGAAAAATTGTATATCCCGTGCAATTTGAAACGCTTACCATTCACAACCTGTATGAAGGCGTCGATGCCAGATTCAGTTCAGAGAACGGTGTGTTCAAAATTGACTATATTATCGAGCCCGGTGTTCAACCAAATGTAGAATTCACCATTGATGGATTCAAAAACAGCAGAATAGATGATAATGGCAATATTGTACTTAAAAGTGATTACGGCCAACTGATAGACAGCATTCCACACAGCTATGAACTTAACCAGTCAAAAACGCCGGTGGTGGTTAAATACAGTCAAACTGGCCAACATTCATTTAAACTTCTGTTCCCTGACTATTTCAGCAATATTAACGGTACAGTTGTAGATCCTTTTTACCTTGACTACAGCACCTATTTTTATGGTTCAAATTCCATAAATACATGGACTTATATTTATGATGTAAACGTAGATAACGACAATAACTCCTACGTTACCGGAATTACTTACGATAAATTCGCAGGCAAGCCGGGCACCTATGACACAACCTTGGCCGGAGCATCTGATGCTTATCTCTGCAAAATTCCTTCCGGCGGCGGGAAACCGGATTTCTTTGTATATGTGGGTGGTACTCTCACCGATTACGGATATGCCATGGCTACTAAAGAGAATGGTGACAGTTATCTTACCGGATACACAACTTCTACAGATTTTCCAGTCACATCCGGTGTTTTGGAACCGATAAAACCCGGCATAACGGCCTACACAAGCTTTGTTACTGGCATCAAAGCAGATGGCAGTTCACTTATTTATTCAACCTATATAAAAGGATACTGCTGGGTAATTCAAGTGAACGAAACAGGTCAGGTATACATTGCCCCCTATGGTGACAGACTTTACCCAATTACGGCAAACATCAATCCCATTGGCCAGGTTGGAGGTTCTTTTGAGGCAAATATCATCCGGCTTAATAGTAATGGAAGCAGCATATTAAACTGCGTAGAGCTCATTGGATCAGGGGTTGAGTATGTATATGCACTCAGTATTGACAACAAGAATCAGGTATATGCAGCCGGCTGGACCAACAGTACCAACCTACCCGTAACGGCAGGCAGAGCTAATTTTGGAGGTGCTTATCGCGGAGGAACCTATGATGGCTTCTTGTTTAAAGTTGATTCCGGATTCACCAAATACTTGATAAGTAAATATATTGGAACCTCAGGTTATGACTACATTTCAGCCATAACAGTAGACGATAATGAAGATATTTTCATACAAGGAATTGCTGGAGCAAATGATTTACCTGCGGCCACCAATGCCTTTCCAGGTGGCTCCAGCACCGGATGGAATGGTGCCAATTTCATTATGAGAATATTTAAAAACGGATTTTTTCCCCGCTGGACCACCTATATCACCAATAGTACATATGCATGGCGTCAACGCATCAGCGTGAATGCTAAAAACGAATGCGTTTTTGCCGGAAGCACCAATAATACTGCACTCCCGGTTACCCCGGATGCTTATCAAAAAACACTAAAAGGTGGATGGGATGGATTTATCGGAAAGATGTCCATTGATGGGGCCATTAAGTACTTATCTTATTTTGGTGGAGACGGCACTGATTACTTCTTCGCAGTGCAAACGCGGAGAATTGGGTGTGTAACCCATATTGTGATGGGTGGTTGGGGTTTCGGAAGCGGATTCCCCACCTACAATGCATGGAAATCTACCCTGCCGGGCGGAAATAACGCCTATGTCGGTCGTTTGGTAAAATGGAGAGACACCCTGCTGGTTGACCCCATTGATTTTGGCAAAAACGTGGTACAATGCGACAGAAACTATCGTATCCTCGAAGCAGGAAACCCCGGCGCATCCTATGCATGGCAGGATGGCAGCAAGCTTTCTTACTATATAGTTCAAAAGCCCGGAAAATACTGGGTTACCGCCACCTATGGGTGCGGATTTAAATCAGACACTGTTACATTTAGTATTGCGCCGAGTGCCAAAGCACATTTCCCAAAAGATACACTCATTTGCGACAAATACGGGATTACACTTGATGCGCTAAATGATACCATCAAAGGCATTAAATACTCATGGAATAATGGCGATACCACCCGAAAAATTCTTGCGGCCACATCGGGAAAGTATTTGGTTGCCATGTGGACACCCGTTTGTCAGTGGCGATATGACAGCATTCAGGTTACAAAACAATATAAACCCATTCGGGGAATCTGGCAAAAAGACACTGTGCTATGCAAACCATTTTCCATTACCTTACCTTCCGGAAGTGATACTATTTCAGCTAATTATTCATGGAGTACTTCCGACAGTGTGCGTAGCATTATAGTTGCTAAATCAGGGAATTATCATGTACAAATCAGCAATCAATGCGGCATATTACAGGATACCGTTCGGATTGATTCCGACAGCATCCCTACCCTTTCCTACAAAACTGATACCCTCATTTGCGACAAGGATAGTTTCTATATTCATCGAAAGGGACTCTCCAAATGGACCATACTGAACTGGAATGATGGTAATCAAGATTCAACAAGGACTTTCACTAAAGCCGGAAAATACACTGTTAATATCAGCAATAGCTGCAAATCCTATACGGATACAGTGAAATTGGCAATGGGAAAAACCCCTAAACCATTTACACTGAATAATTTGCTTTGGTGCGACAACAAACAGCTTATACAAACTGTTATCGATAACAGCTTTGCTGGAATCCGATGGAGTACCGGCGACACAGGAAATCAATTACTCATCAAGGATACCGGAATTATTACTGCAACTGCACAGAGTATATGCGGAAGCAGCATGGCCAGTTTCAGGGTAGAACGCGGTTTCAGTCCGATAATAAACCTAGGAACTGATACCTTGATCTGTGATGCCAATACATGGCAAATCACCCCAAGATCTATCATATTTTTAAATCAGATACAATGGGAAAATGGTTCGGTTAATACGAACAGAATTATCAGCAATCCCGGAAAATACTGGGCCACAGGCGCCAATAAATGCGGCACTACTGCCGATACCATATATGTATCATTTTTAAACTCGCCTGAAGTTAATGCCCCGACTGACTTGTCTTTTTGTGATTTTATAAGCCCCATACCCACTTTAACCGCTACCGGCTCAGGAGGAACGGCAATTTACAAATGGAACACAGGCGAATCCGGCTTAAGCATCAAAGGTAATTCGGAAGGAACCTACATTGTATCCGGTACAAATAATTGTGGTTCAGACAAGGATTCGGTAACCATTACTGTATTTAATTCACCTACACCAAATCTTGGAATTGACACTGCTTTCTGTGGAATTTTTGCCTATCCTCTTTCTGTGGGTAACGGTTACCAGTCTGTATCATGGAGCATCGGATCATTGTCAAACAATATTACAGCGACCCAGTATGGTAAATACTCGGTAAAAGTAATTGACTTCAACGGTTGCTCGGGCACCGATGAAATAATCATTGGCAGTAATTGCAAGCTGATCTGGTATATGCCAACGGCGTTCTCTCCCAACGGAGATGGTAAAAATGACGTTTGGGGACCAACCATCAAGGACGTACAAGAATTAAAAATAGCCATTTACAACCGCTGGGGCGAAAAAATTTGGGAAAACCGGGAAGGACAGACATTCTGGGACGGAAACCATGAAAGTATAATGGCCCCTGAAGGAGTTTATACCTGGACCGCCAGTTTCAGAAGCAACTTCAAACCGTATTACAAATCCGGTGTTTTAACACTGTTGCGTTAAAAATCTATCCGGAATTTCTCTCTCCTCAATTCTGCGTAAGGAAGCGGATTTTCATTATCCTCATGATGTTGAAGGCGGTTGCGCACAATGCCGATGGCTTCATAAATGGCATTCCTGAACGATAGCGTTTCACAGGTTCCCTTCCCTGCCAAATCATAGGCAGTTCCATGATCAGGGCTGGTACGCACCACATTTAAACCGGCGGTATAATTGACTCCATCGTAAAAAGCAAATGTTTTAAATGGAATCAAACCTTGGTCATGATACATGGCAAGAATACCATCAAATGACTTGTAGGCGCCGCTACCGAAGAAACTATCCGCCGAATACGGCCCGTAAACCAGTTTGCCCTCGCCAAACACTTTGGCAATGGCCGGCTTGATGATTTCTATTTCCTCTTTTCCCAGCAAACCTCCGTCGCCTGCATGGGGATTAAGTCCCAGCACAGCAATTCGGGGCTTGGTGCAAGCAAAGTCTTCTCTCAATGAGGTATGTAAAATATTGAGCTTGGCAACGATTCTGTCAACAGTAATAGCCGATGAAATCTGGCTGACGGGCAAATGTTCAGTAACCAAACCCACCCTCAGATTTTCACTCACCAGCACCATGGCATATTTATCTACGCCAAGTTTATCGGCAATATAGCCGGTATGTCCGCTAAAGCCCGGCAAATTGGCCGCAACAGTATTTTTATCCAAAGGAGCGGTTACCATTGCCTGCAAATGGCCTGAAGCAGCATCAGCAAGGGCTTTATCCAATGCCAACAGGGCCTCTTTACCTGCAACTTCTGATGGCTGACCGGGAGTGATTTCTATGGTTGCATCGCTGCTTACCACTAAATTCAGTCTTCCCTCTTTAGCGTCTGAGGCGCTCTGAACCAAATGGTACATGGGTTCCTGCAGATTCAGCAGTTTCTTGTAAAAAACAAAACCCTTTGGAGAAGCGTATACAACGGGTGTGCAGTACTTATAAATATGCTCATCAGCAAAAGTTCGGATGATGAGTTCTAAACCCACACCGTTAGGGTCTCCCTGGGTTATTCCGATTACCGGTTTCAATTTATCCATTGGATTTATTCATTAAAAACTGCACCACCATGCGCACTCCTACACCAGTCCCCCCTTTTACACGGTAGGCATCAGGTGCATGATTAAATGCCGTTCCGGCTATATCAAAGTGAAGCCAGGGATAATCGGTAAAAAACTTCAGAAATGCTCCCGCGGTCTGTGCGCCTCCTTCTGCCTTACCCAGGTTTTTCAAATCACTGATATCACCTTTCATTTCTTCGCTGTATTCCTCCCACAGTGGAAATTCAGCCAATCGTTCGTATACTTTATCACCCGCATTTTTAACGTCCTCTTTTACTGAATCATCCGCAGTACCCATCATGGCGCTGCCATAAGCTCCAAGAGCGCGTGCGGCGGCACCGGTAAGGGTGGCAAAATCCATTACCAGTTCGGGCTCATACTTCTTGGCGAATGCAAGTGCATCGCATAGAATCAGACGACCCTCCGCGTCTGTATTAAGCACTTCTACGGTTGTTCCGTCAAATGTGGTGATAATATCT
>JBILTS010000126.1:0-6412 GCA_044371405.1 Bacteroidia bacterium | reverse complement strand
TTTGGAACTGGATATGGGAGTAGTGGATGGCGGTTTTGGGAGAACAACAGACGGAGGACCCTCTCAAACCCCGCCGGCATTAGGCAATAATAATGGTAGCGGTGGAGGGAATCCGGTACAAAGCGGTGGTGAAGGGAAAGTCATTACCAACGATGGGGATAACAGTGTAAACCTCCCTCCCATTGATCCTCCTAAAACCGGTGATCAGCTGGATCCAAACCTGGCAAAACGCCTTCCAACCGGAAAAAGAACAGGCAGTTCACAGGAAGGTAATCCAAATGGTTGGAAATCTGGAAGAGGAACTACAGGTAGTGGTGGCGGAAATAACACAGGCGGTGTAAAGGGCGATAACAGTGGAAATAATCCGGGCAATCGCGGGAAAGGGCTTATTAGTGCCCGATTCACCAATTTTAAACTAATCTCAGATGTTGAAGAAGTGCAGGCACAGGGCACCGGAGTTATCGTTTTTGAAGTAAAAGTAGATTGCTACGGAAATTATCGTATACTGGGTGGTGAAGCCCCAGGTACCACCTATAATGGCGGTGATGCTAAAGCGGTATTTATGAGTGTGTTATCAAGATCATCATTCAAAAAAATGGGAGAAGATTGCCCTGAAACAGGCAAAGTTTCCGTGACTATTCGCCCAAGTTTCTAATGACAAATTACGAAGAAACCCTGGAATTTCTTTATTCCAGATTACCGGTTTTTCAGCATATTGGTGCTGCTGCCTATAAAGCAGATTTGTCAAACACCATTGCTTTATGCGACTTTCTAAAAAATCCTCAGCATAATTTCAAGAGTATTCATGTGGGCGGAACCAACGGTAAGGGTTCTGTCAGTTCTATGCTTGCAGCCATTTTCATCAAACATGGCTACAAAACAGGACTTTATACATCGCCGCATCTTAAAGATTTTCGGGAAAGAATCAGAATTAATGGTGAAATGATTTCAAAAGACTTTGTGATTCAGTTTACGGAATCTATGCGACCAATAATTGAGAAAATATCACCTTCATTTTTTGAATTAACAGTCGGAATGGCTTTTGAATATTTCAGCCAATCCAAAGTAGATATTACCATTATAGAGGTAGGAATGGGTGGAAGGCTGGATAGCACCAATATAATAACACCTGAACTGAGTATTATTACCAATATCGGCTGGGATCATATGGAGTTTTTGGGAGACACCCTTGGCAAAATAGCCACGGAAAAGGCGGGTATTTTCAAACCAAATGTTGCAGCTGTGGTAGGTGAAACAGTATCAGAAACTGCTGAGGTATTTGAGAAAATAGCCAGAAACACGGACTCACCGCTGTCATACGGTATCATGGCTCCTCCCCGCTGGATTGAAAAATGCGTGTTGAAAGGACAATATCAGGTAAAAAACCTGGGAACACTAAAGTCTGCTATCAAGGCTTTGGAATTACAAGGATATCATTTTTCCGAACACCTGATATTGGAAGCACTGCAGGATGTGCAATCAATTACCGGTCTTCGAGGTCGCTGGGAAGTTTTACACGATGCACCATTTATCGTTGCAGACACAGCCCATAACTTGGATGGAATCGCACAAACCATGCAACAGTTGCACCAAGTTTCAAAGGGTAAACTACACCTGGTAATAGGAATGGTAAAGGAGAAAGATATTGCCAAAATACTCACACTACTACCCAGATCAGCTCAGTATTACTTCTGCAAACCAAATATTTTCAGGGGACTTGATGCAGAAATCCTGGCTACTGAAGCTAAAAAACAAGGATTAAGCGGCAAGGTGTATGAAAGTGTTCAGCATGCTTATCAAGCCGCAGTAAAAAATGCCCTGCCTGCAGACAGTATTTACATTGGCGGTAGCACCTTTGTGGTTGCAGAAATACTATAAACTCCAGTAATCCAGCGCCGGACGACTTTCGGGATTTCTAAACAGTGCCTTGATGTCAAAAAAGAAGCCGTCTTCCGCAGCGTGCTGTTCAAACCATGCAGCCGGAAGATTTTTATACTGATCGTGCGATACGGCAAGAATGATTCCATCATATTGGCCACAGGGTTCGGATGCCAGGCCAAAACCATATTCATGTTTAAGTTCAGCGGAACTGGCATAAGGATCCACCACATCCACATTAACTGAGTAGGAAACCAGTTCGTTAACAACATCCACAATTTTACTGTTTCGTATATCAGCCACATTTTCTTTGAATGTAGCACCCATGACCAGGATTCTACAATCCTTCACCACTTTACCACGTGCATTAAGCTTTTTTACTGCTTTTTGGGCAATGTGTGCAGGCATGTTATCATTGGTAAATCTTCCTGCCGCAATCACCCGGGGATGCAAGCCCATGGCCTCGGCTTTGTGCAAGAGATAATATGGATCTACACCTATGCAGTGTCCGCCAACAAGACCGGGCTGATAACGATGAAAATTCCACTTGGTGGCTGCAGCGTCAATTACATCGTGCGTGCTGATTCCAATTTTATTGAATATCATGGAAAGCTCATTCATCAGCGAAATATTGACATCACGCTGCGTGTTTTCAATAATTTTTGCAGCCTCGGCTACTTTAATGGATGCTGCCTCGTATACACCGGCAGTAATTATACTGGCATAAAGTTTTGAAACATTGCGCAAAGCTTCATCATCACTGCCACTCACAATCTTCAGAATTTTAGTGAGCGGACGTTCTTTATCTCCCGGGTTGATACGCTCAGGGGAATACCCCACTTTGAAATCTTCACCCATCTTCAATCCACTGATTTGCTCTATAACCGGCACACAGTCTTCCTCAGTGCAACCCGGATAGGTAGTGCTTTCATAAATCACATAGTCTCCTTTACTGATGGCATTTGCAACAGCTGTGCTGGCCCCAATAAGCGGTTTTAGTTCCGGTTCGTTCGAATCATTAATTGGGGTAGGCACTGCCACGATATAAACCGAACATTCCTTAATGTCATCGGGATGAGAAGTGAAAATGATATTTCTGCCTTCAAAATCTTTTGCCTCTATTTCCTTGCTGGGGTCAATCCCCTGCTGCATAAGCTTTATTCGCTCATCATTGATATCAAAACCAACCACCCGAAATTTACGGGCAAACTCAAGAGCAATGGGCAGGCCCACATAGCCAAGGCCTATGACACATATACTTTTTTGGCCTGAAGAAACCTGTTCAAACATTTCCATAATGGATATGCAAAAATAGTATTTTAAGATGGTTAGGCCACCAATAAATAAAGGGGCCTTCTAGCCCCTTTATTTATTGATATGTCCCGTCCTAAAATAAGTTGACAACAATTGAACTTATTTTAGGACGACACATATAGTATAACTTTTTAACGAACGCCGTGCATCATTTTAAGAAGCACTTTATTCAAACTAATCAGTATTAGACCCAACACAATTACAAAACCTGCAATTCCGGCAAAGATGGTATAAGGACCCAGTTTTTCAACAAAACCCACCGTTAAACCGGCCAGGTTATTGGCTACAAAACTACTTAGGAACCAAACACCCATCAGCATGGATGCCAGCTTAACTGGTGCAAGTTTTGTTACCATTGACAAACCAATTGGGCTGAGGCACAGCTCACCGCAAGTGTGTATGAGATAGGTGCCCAGCATCCACATGATGTTGGCCTTGATTGCCTCATCGCTTCCGGCGTTTCCACGCTCCATTACCGCTCCCACCATCAATAGAAAACCAAGCCCAAGCAGAATCATACCCAAGCCCATTTTTATTGGGGTATTGGGTTCCTTTCCCTTGCGGTTCAGATAGGCCCACAGCAATGTAAACAATGGTGCCAGCATGACAATAAAAATGGGGTTAACACTTTGGAAGAAAGAAGTTGGAATCAGATAACCGCTCACTTCCCTGTCAATGAATTTATCGGTGTAAAGCGAAAATGCTCCGCCTGCCTGCTCAAATCCAGCCCAGAAAAAGGTTACGAATGCCACCAGAATGATGATAACCCAGGTACGGTCTTTTTCCTCTTTATTCAAACCGTTGCCCGATGTAACTTTACCCATATCATCAACAATATCGCCGGCTTCTGTATTTTTGTTTTGGGGACGTAAGCCCTTATCTCCCAAGTATTTTTGACCCAGCAGGTTGAACAGGATCTGGCCAATGGCCATACCGATACCTGCGGCTAGAAATCCATATTGAAATGCATATTTGGAAATTTTCACAGAACCGTCGGCCAGGGTTTCTTTGGTGGCCATGAAATCTTCTGCAAGAAAACCGCAAACCAGTGGGGCCAAAAATGCACCCAGGTTGATGCCCATATAGAATATGTTGAAAGCACCGTCTTTACGTGGATCATTATTGTCATAAAGCTGACCAACAATAATTGAAATATTGGGCTTGAAAAATCCATTTCCAATAATCAGAAGTCCTAAACCCGCATAAAAGCTACCCAGACCCATTTGAGATGCCAGTGAAAACTGGCCCAGGGCCATTAAAATACCACCAATGGTAATTGCCCTGCGCTGCCCAATGTAATTATCTGCAATCCAGCCACCAAGAATGGGCGTGAGGTAAACCAAACCGGTGTAAACACCGTAAATCAATCCTGCATTGTCATCAGAAAAACCGAGACCTCCTTCAATGAATGATTTTGTCAGATACAAAATCAAAAGTCCGCGCATTCCATAGTAGCTAAAGCGCTCCCACATCTCTGTAAAGAAAAGTAAACGCAATCCGGCAGGATGCTCTTTTTGGTTGAAAATCCATACCATTACAGTTGTAATGATGGCAATAACAGATGAATACATGTACATCTGGAATGCCTGTGATGCATTGTCAAAGCTCATTCCGGCAAATACATTCATAAGAAAGATACTGCCGGCCAGGCTGATTACAAAGGCCAGTAAAAGTTTGAGGTTGTTGTTCATATTGTTTGTGCTATATAATGTTCTTTTCTTTCATTACCCGATTTAACCATCTGAGCATTGCAAACATAAGCAACCCGGCTAAAAGTGCCAAAACACAATTCAAAAGAAAGAAATGTGATTTGTCTTCATACTTTTCCCACATTCCGCTCAGCATACCTGAAAGCTTGTTCCCTACCGAGGTACTTAAAAAGAAACCACCCATCATCAGGGCTGTGATTCTAGGCGGACTCAGCTTAGATACCAGCGACAATCCCATGGGTGATAAGCAAAGTTCGCCCAGCGTGATTACAGCATAGGATGCAACCAACCAAAAGGAACTTGCCTTTGCGTGTTCAATATCCGTAGACTTCACTGCTCCCACCATAACCAGTGCACTGAGGGCAGTAATTACCAAACCAACGGCAATTTTTGCCGCTGTGGTTGGTTCCCTTTTTCTGCGTCTCAACAATCCCCAAAAACCTACTACAACCGGCGTTAACAGGATTACCCAGAAAGGATTGATGCTTTGATACAGCTCAGTAGAAATCAATTTCAAACTTTTGCCTTCTGCGGGGATTTGCTCCTTAGGTAAATTTTTGAAATATTTTCGACTGGCGGTCTGCGCCTTGAGGGTCTTAGCCAGTGCGAGTCTTTCTGAAGATTTATTTTCCGCTTTCAGTATGGAATCCTGCTTTTGAACGGCCTTTTTGTGGGCAGCGAACGCTGAATCGCTCAGACGACTGATGCTGTCATTGGTGACAGTTTGATTTAAGTTCAACACATTAAGCGTCTTCCCTGTTACTTCTCCGGGCACCCTGTCGGTATGCTGTTCCGCCCACACTGTTAACGCATCACCATTTTGATGGAACACCGCCCAAAAGACCACCAAACAGCCATATACAGCGAGCAGTGCACCAATAGGGCGCTTGTCTTCCTGCCGTGCCGACCAAAATAAATAAATAAAAAATGCAATCACGGGAATACATCCGAAAATAAAAGCATCGTTGCTGTCAGTGCCAAGCAAATTGCCGGGTATTAAATAACCCAGTATGCCAAAAACAAACATGGGTACCAGCGTAAAAAGCAAAATTTTGGAGGTGGGCATATCGCCATCTTCCATGGGTTTTATCACATCGGCCTCTTTTACATGTTTCAATGCAAAAATAAATATCAGCAACCCCAGCAGCATTCCTACACCAGCCGCAGCAAAAGCCCATCCCCAGCCATAATTGATGCGCAGGTAGGCGGCCACAAAGTTGCAAGCAAAGGCACCAATATTGATACCCATGTAAAAGATATTGTAACCGCTATCCTTATTGGCTTTGTAGGGTTCTGCGTTATATAAATTTCCCAGCAGGGCTGAAATATTGGGTTTAAAAAAACCATTGCCAAGAATGATAAATAACAAACCGGCATAGAATGGTGTTTCTCCGTGAATAGCAAGCATAAAGTAACCGGTAGCCATCAAAAGGCCACCTGCAATGATGGAGTTGCGATATCCAAGAAGTCGATCTGCCAACAGTCCACCTAAAAACGGGGTTAAGTACACC
>JBILTS010000125.1:0-6420 GCA_044371405.1 Bacteroidia bacterium | reverse complement strand
TGCCTTCTTCACTGAGAATGCGAACGATACTGGTAGCGCGCAGTACGCTCAAATCCCAGTTGTCTTTAATTTTTTCGCCGCTCATGGGCTTGTTATCGGTGTGTCCTTCTACCATTACGGTCACATCGGGTTTTTTATTGAGCGCACCTGCCAGTTTCAGCAGGGCTTCCTGGCCTTTGGGATCTACGCTTGTGCTGCCACTTTTAAACAGCAGTTTTTCTGCCATGCTCACATATACTTTGCCGTTGCGGTATTCTACCTTTATGTCGAGTTCATCGAATCCGGCCAGGGCTTTGGCGATCTCGTCCTTTAGTGCCTTTACAGCGCTGTCTTTGCGGTTAAGTTCACTTTCCAGCATTCGAACGCGAGCCACGGTATTTTCAAGTTCTTTACGCAGGTTTTCAAGCTTTATGCGTTCTTCTTCTGCCTTGGCCAATGCATTATTAAGTTCCAGTTCTTTGGTTTGCAGGGTTTTGTTTTTGGTATCTAGTTCTGCGGCCAGTCTTTTCTTTTGTTCGTCCAGCCGGTCTCCCAAACTTTGTATAAAGTCCTGATTTTCGGCCAGTCTAACCCGACAATTGCTCAGGGAATCATGCAGTTTGCCTATGCGATTGTCCAGTGCAGCAATGTTGCCGTCCAGTTCGCTGATTCTGCCCAGGTATTCAGCACTCTGGGTTTCGCAATCACTTATTTTTTTATTGAGTTTTTGCTCCAGATCCTTCTTCGAACTTTCTAGTTCATCATACTTTTTCTTGGTAACACAGGCAGTCATCATCAGGCCTGCCAGCAACAGCCACGCGTATTTCATTCATACAAAGGTATACCGCCACGCAGACTGTGCAGATTCTGGCTTGTTCACACGTTCAATTCATTGGACAGCACCTTTACTGATTCACAAATACCTGAAGGTTGCCACTGGTGAGCGTCCGAATCACCAGTGCATCGGACTGGATACTGTAATCTTTAATATCAAGATCCTGTAATTTGCCCTGCAGCCGAACTCCATTATCCATTTTTTGATTCAAGGAGGCATTGATGGATTCGCGAGTCAGCTTCATCAGATCGGAAAGGTCAAATACCATTTGCTCTTCCATTTTTTTACGAATGGTTTCATCCAGCAGCCATTTGGCTGATTTAATCAATACATTTTTTGTTTTAATGTCGTACTCAACCCTGGTTAGCCGCAGTTTGGAGGTTTTGGTGTTGAATTCAGGCACACTGAGGAGGTAAAAAACACCTTTGTTGCTTCCGGTAAAACCCACTTCTACACCCAATTTGTCTTTGGCCGGAAAGAGTTTCAGGTAGGTTACCTTTAACTTTTTATTGCCCAGTTTAAATACTTCATCCTTGATGGTACTATAAGCTTGTTGTGATAGAGAATCGTAATTCAGGTGCAAATCTGTATATACCTCAAACCCATTTTTCTTCTTGTAGGCAGACAGGTTGGGTAATGCGGAGGGCGTTGCGGATAAAGGCACTGATGCAATAACCGGTGCGGCTTTTAGGCCCACCGAAAAGCTGAGCTGAGACCCATTTAAATCAATTTCGCCCAAACTAAGTTCTTTGGGCTGAAAGCGTAGGTATCCCAGCTTATCTATTTTGATATCACTTTGCAAGGCTTCCCAAATGGGTTTTACGTAGGGCTTGAGGTCCAGTTTGGCCACTTCTGCGTCAATCATTCCCGCAAATTCACCCAATCGGGGCTTAAGTCTGTTTTGGAGTATGCTATTGATATTGATATTGGCGAAGGTCACCTCGCAGGGATCTATGGTTTTAATATCTGTGAAACGGGACGATGATTTTATTTGATAGTTGGACAAAATATCAATATCAGAAGCCAATTTTACGTTTACCCGTCTTAGTTTTTCATTCCACCCGCACGAGAAAGGTACGGGAGGGTTTACGCATGTTTCGAAAACGCAAGCGGCACAATACTCTCCTTTAAAGCCGTAAGCCATATCCAGGTTTAAATTAACCGTTTTGCCATTGCCCGAAATCTGAAGGGGTTCACGTTTAACTTTAAAGTCATAACGTAGTCCAGAACATGGTTTATCACTGCCTTGAAACTCTTTGTCAAAGGCGTCGTCAGCCATTTTAAAGAATGGTTTCATCTCCACTTTGATGGGTATGTGGATATTGGATACAACAGCCGGCAACTGTTTGGGCTCCAGGGTTTTATTGGCGGTGTCGGGGGCTTTGGGTTTAATCCCTCCGCATCCCTGCAGCAGCCAAAAAGTCATGAATGATAAAAGTGGAAAAAAAGAATAATTTCTAAACATGGAAAAAGCGGTTAATAATGAAAGTGCAAATTTACGCTTACATTTCCTTTTTGAATGCCGGGTCAAGTTTCATCAGCGACCATGCAACCAGAAAGGTGATGACAAAGGAATAGAGGGCATAAACCAAAGCCGGTTTTTCCATGGCTGGAATTTCTAATTTGTCTCCGGCAATAAGCAAGGCAAGCGCTGTGTTGTGAAGACCTACCTCTACGGCAATGGTAATGCGGTTTTTTAATGATAGTTTACCTAGGGCTGCTGCCAGGTAACCAATGAGCATGCTGCCCACATTCAGAACAATTACCCATAGGGTTAAATTCCTCAAATCCTGAATTGTCATGGCTGTTCCGCCCTTATCGCTGCCTGCAAGAAATTTGAAAGTAAAAACCATCAGCAACAGCACTGGTAAAATGATGTTAAGGTTCTTCTCAATTTTCAATGCATGATTGCCATATTGATGTCTTGCCAACATGCCCAGCATGGCAGGCATGATGGTAACCACAAAAATATCGAACATGGTTTGCCAAAAGGGAAGCTCAATGATTCTGCCAGTGTTCATAAAATGTTGCAGGAACAAGTTCACCAAAAAAGGTATGGTGAAAAGCGATAGTAGTGCATTGCAAACGGTGAGACTGATGGCCAGGGCTACATTGCCTTTAACGTAGTAACTTACCAGGTTGCTAGTAATTCCGCCCGGACACACCGAAAGAATCATGATACCTACCTGCATTTCGGCACTCAGGTTACTTTGCTTTGCAATTATCCAAGCCAGAAAAGGCAAAAGCAGCATTTGAGAGGCGAGGCCAATGCTCAGGGCCCTGGGCTGATCAAATAAATGCCTAAAATCTTCTTTTGTTAATGAAAGTCCAAGCCCGAACATGATCATGCCGAGCACCACATTAAGCAATATATTGATATCAATAGGCAACTTTCAGGTATGGTATTAGCAGTGTAACAAAATGATAGAAAAAATAAATACCAATTAAAATTAAAATTAAACCAAAATATTTATTAATAAAATAATAAACACGACGACTTAATTTACGGCCCAGAAAATCACTTAATAATACTTTTCCTAAATCCATGAAAAAAAGTGTAAAAAGTATGGAAATAAGATTAATTAGTATAGATGTTTCATATTGTGGATCTGATTTATCGTAATATACCGATACGATAGCGAGCATACCAATCCAAAGAAATAAAACGAAGGGGTTTATAAGATTTAATAAAAAACCTTTTAGGAATGACTTGCTTTTTGCAGCGGGATTTTCAATGCTGCGTAAAAAATGCTGATATTTTTTATAAAAACCTCTAAATCCAAGGTATGATATGGCCGTGGCTGCAAACAGTGAAAATATGATCTGGAACTCGGGTAAAATAAAAAACTGGGAGAGTCCGAAAAAGCACACGAGTGCCATGATGAGTTCACTGAGGAAAATACCCAGCGCCACACGCATTCCTTCTGCTTTACCACCCTTGATACCTGAATTGATCAGGGTAAAAAACGATGGTCCAAAGCTGAGAATGCTGATCAGAAAGCCCTGACCAATGCCTTTCAGTATGGGGATGATCCAAAACAATTCGACGGCAAATTAGCAATATAAAACGGCTATCCCAAATATGACCGGGTCATGGGCTGTAATTCCTGATAAACATGAGGGTTTGCAGCCAATATCTGTCTTCCGAATAAATGATTGGGCTGCTCATGAAAATCGCTGACCAGGCCACCTGCTTCTTCCACCAACAGGGCACCGGCTGCTACATCCCACGCATTCAGTCCTGTCTCGTAGAAACCATCGAATCTGCCACAGGCCGTGTATGCCAGGTCTATTGCGGCTGAGCCCATTCTGCGCAGCCCATGTGTTGATTTCATTAATTCGCCCAGCAACGCTAAATAAGCAGCGGTTTGCTGAAATTCATAGTAGGGAAAACCGGTGGCAATCAGTGAAGTCTTCAAATGGCGGGTTTCACTTACCCGGATTGGATGGTTGTTCAAATAAGCACCTTTGCCTTTTTCTGCACAAAACATTTCATTCATGGCAGGAGCATAAACCACACCGGCTGTAATTTCCCCATTTTCCATGAGTGCCACACTGATGGAGAATACCTGCAAGCCATGTAAAAAGTTGGTTGTTCCGTCCAGTGGATCAATGATCCATACCGCGCTATTATCAGCGTGCTGAGGTGCCGTATTTTCTTCCGTAATAAATCCTGCCTCCGGCCTGATTTTTTGCATTTTTTGCACCAGTATTTTTTCGCTCTCAACATCCACAAAACTCACCAGCTGATTCAGGCCTTTGTCTGAAACAGCATCGGATGAAACCGACCGAAAGTGCTGTAGCTGAAAGTCTCCTGCCGTTTTGCAGGCCTCCATAATTGCGGTAATGAATGGTGAATTCATTATCGGGTGAGCATCAAAACCCCTTTTTCCACATGTCTGTATCCTTCAGTATCCAGGGTTTCAATAATCAGCGGATACATGCCATTGAGGGCCTCTTTTCCATCCGGGGTTTTCCCGTTCCACCCTTTACCAATCTGGCTGGTTTCAAATACTTTTGCGCCCCATCGGTTGTAGATTTTCATGTTAAATGAAACACAGCCGCGGGCATAGGGAGCATATACTTCGTTCAAATTATTTTCGTCGGGTGTGAAAGCCGTGGGGATGTATAGATAATAAACGTCTTTAATTCTCACCCATGCTTCCGCAGTATCGGCGCAACCCGGCGGTTTATTTACTACGAGCTGCACTTTGTAGCGACCGGTATCGCTGTAGGTGTGGGAAGTGCTGCCCGGAATGCCGGAGGTGTTGCCGTCTCCGAAAAACCATGTGTACTGGCTGCCACCCTTGCTGTTGTCATTAAACTGTATAAAAGGCTGCTCTATGGATGCCAGCGATGGAGTTGGGGTAAAGGATGCCACTGGAAAGGCGGTTACGCGGATACTGTCTGTAATGCCAAAGAGTTTCTGACATCCGTTTGAGGTGGTTACCCGCAGTGTGGCAAAATAACTGCCTGCATTTTTGAAAATTCGTGTGTAGGGTCCGGTTGTTGCATTTGCAGAATCTTTGGGCCCGAATATCCAGAATGCCTTGGCCGCATCTGCACTTACGAAGGAGAACTGCACCCTGTCGCCTGCACAAATGTCGTTTATGTCAGTAGTAACCACGGCGTTGGGTTTGGGGTGAACCACCACGTTTGCAGAAGTCGTGAAAGGCGCCGAGCAGCCGTCGGTGAGCGTGTAGTTATATGAACGGGTAAAGCCTGGATCGGTGCGAAGTTTAGTCCATGCTACAGGCACCCCGTCTATGGTCCATTGATGTCCGGCGATTTTTCCTCCCGTTTGTGTTAGCGTCAGGGATAATGAATCGCCCTGACAAACAGCTGCCGGTGTGGCAGCAATGCTTCCACCAAGTGGCAGCAGGCGTGTCACATTAAATGCTGTGGTATCGTTTAATTGGGTGCAACCATCACTTAACACTGCGGTGTAGCGGGTAATTCCGGCACTAGGAGGATTCAATGTTACATTCAAGCCGGATTGCCCGCCTGGGTTCCAGGAAACATTGTAAGCATTTGATTTTCCACCTGTGGCGATAAGTTTTACATTCACTGTTTGACCATCGCAAATGGTTGTGTCTTTGAATTTGCTCAAACTTAACGCAGGCAGTCTGTCTACTTTTACGCTATCTTTCACCAAGGGCGAGCAATTGTCAGAACCGATGACCGTGTACCATTGGGCAGAAGTTGGTGTTTCTGTAATGTTGCCCGTGGTTTTTCCGTTGTTCCAGGTATAGGTATATCCCGAACCCTTGCCACCGCTGAGGGAAGCATTGAGAATAACCTGACTGCCCCGGCAGATGATGGTGTCGTTGGAGAGCTTGAGTCTCAGTGCAGGATGGGTGTACAGCGTGATGGTGTCTTTTGCAGGCAGTATGGTGCAACCATCGGTTAGGGTAACAATCACAATTTGGGTGTCGGTGAGGGTGATGGTTTTGCTTGCACCAGTTCCCAGTCCGTTATTCCAGCTGTATGTGTAGCCGGATGTGTCACCCCCAGTAGCAGTAGCAGATAAGGAAACTGATTTTCCTACACAAACAGGTGTTGCGCCTGCGGTTATTTTTACTTTCAGTTCCGGTTTAACCCAAATG
>JBILTS010000123.1:0-6504 GCA_044371405.1 Bacteroidia bacterium | reverse complement strand
AGCTAAAAATCGGCATAACCGGTGTTGGTGTTAATCCGGAAGGGCTAATACCTGCGCACCTTTGTGAAAAATTGGGATACAATGACCCTGTTTCATCGGTACAGGAGCAGGTGGATTGTTTACGTAAAAAACTGGGTTGTGATAAGGTAATTGTATTGTCGCACCTGGGATTTGAATACCCCGGAAACCAGATCAGCGATAAAAAGCTGGCAGCAGAAACCCACGGAATTGATATCATACTGGGCGGACATACCCATACATTTTTGGATGCACCTGTTGTAATAAACAACAGTAAAGGAAGTCAAGTTATTGTAAATCAGGCGGGTTGGGCCGGTTTGCAGCTGGGCATGATTCAGCTCGAATTCAAATAAATATCAGGAAAGTGCGAGCGCGATGATTTCGGCTTGCTCTTTGTCGTGGGTCTTTTTGTAACCGGTGGCAGGACTCGCACTGTTGCCGCGGCCGATATAGCGCAGGGCCACGGGCCAGTCGTAGCGCATCAGGTGGAACCAGTAGCCCTGGTTGCGGGGTTCTTCCTGTACCCAGCAGAACTCAGCATTTTTATACTGCTTGAAAATTTCCTGCAGTTTCCATTCGGGCAGGGGATACAGCTGTTCCACGCGCACAATGGCTACGTCTTTGATTTTGCGTTCGTTGCGCGCCTGTAAAAGGTCGTAGTAGATTTTGCCGGTGCAGAACAGTACCTTGCGGGCTTTTTTTACCACTTCGGTATCGGGGTAAATATCCTGGAAAGTGCCTTCAAAATCGGTAATGTTGCTGGTGCAAAGCGGGTGGCGCAGCAAGCTTTTGGGGCTCATTACAATCAGCGGAACCTGAAAATCGCGGTTCAGCTGACGGCGCAGGGCGTGGAAGAGGTTCGCAGGTGTACTTGGGTAAATTACCTGCATGTTGCCACCGGCGCAGAGTTGCAGATAACGTTCGGGGCGGGCACTGCTGTGCTCGGGACCTTGTCCTTCGTAACCGTGAGGCAGCAGCATGGTAAGACCGCTGAATTTGCCCCATTTGGTTTCGGCACTGGCGATAAACTGGTCTATCATGATTTGGGCACCGTTGGCAAAGTCGCCAAACTGGGCTTCCCAAATGGTGAGGCCTTCGGGCAGCATGGAGCTGTAGCCGTATTCAAAGCCCAGGGCTGCATATTCGCTCAACAAGCTGTTGTAAACGCCAAAACGGGCTTGTTTTTCTGAGACATGCTGCAGCGGGATGAACTCTTGTTCGCTGTCTTCTTTTTTTACCACGGCATGCCTGTGGCTGAAGGTGCCGCGTTCCACATCCTGACCGGCAATGCGCACGGGGTGACCTTCGTCAAGTAAGGCAGCATAGGCGAGTAATTCACCCATGGCCCAGTCCAGCGTGCCATTTTGCAACATTTTCTTGCGATCGGCAAACAGGTTCTGCACTTTTTTAATGGGCAGATTGTCTTCGGGAATGGTGGTTATTTTATCACCAAGTTCCAGCAGTTTTTTCTTTTTAATGCCGGTTTTAACTTCTTTGCTGAAATCTTTTTCGGTGGGGTGACGAAATCCATCCCAGCGGTCTTTTACGGTCTTTTTGCCGGGCTTCAGATCGCCTTTGGCTTCTTCAAATTTTTCCTGCAGCAGCTGTTTGAACTGCAATTCCATCTCTGCTGCGAGTTCTGCATCGATTTCGCCCCTTTCCAGCAGTTTTTTCTTGTAAATCTCTCGTGGATTGGGGTGTTTATCGATGAGTTTATACATCAATGGCTGGGTGAAACGGGGCTCATCGCCTTCGTTATGCCCGTATTTGCGGTAGCCAAGCAAATCGATGAAAATATCGCTGTTGAATTCAAGGCGGTAGGCCATGGCCAGTTTCACGGCATGCACTACGGCCTCTACATCATCGGCATTTACGTGCAGCACGGGGCAAAGGGTTACTTTGGCCACATCGGTGCAGTAGGTGCTGGTTCTGGAATCGCTGTAGTTGGTGGTGAAACCGATCTGGTTGTTGGTTACAACGTGGATGGTTCCTCCCACGTAATACGCTTCCAGGCCGCTCATTTGCACCACTTCATACACAATGCCTTGTCCGGCAACGGCTGCATCTCCGTGGATGAGTATGGGGCAAATTTTGCCCACATCATTGCCGTATTTGGTATCGAGCTTAGCCCTGGCCAGTCCTTTTACCACGGGGTTTACAGCTTCCAGGTGGCTTGGGTTGTCGGCAAGGCGCAGATGCACGGTTTTGCCGCTGGCGGTTTCTACGTCGGTACTATAACCCAAATGGTATTTTACGTCACCTTCAAAATCTTCGTCTTCTTCGTTCTGGAATACTTTGCCTTCAAATTCGCCAAATATGGCGCTGTACTGCTTATTGAAAACGTTGGCCAGTACATTCAGGCGGCCGCGGTGGGCCATGCCCATCACAAATTCTTCCACGCCCAGTCCGGCACCATATTGAATAACTGCATCCAGGGCGGGTATGAGGCATTCAAGCCCTTCCACAGAAAAGCGCTTTTGCCCGATGTATTTGGTATGGATGAAACTCTCGAAAACTGTGGCTTGGTTGAGTTTCTTCAGGAAATGGCGTTTCTCGTCAGTAGTGAGGTCCGGAATATTGCGGGTTTTTTCAAAACGTTCCTGCAGCCAGCCGCGGCGGCGTGGATCGCGGATATAGGCAAACTCACAACCAATGCTTTGGCAGTAGGTTTGCTCCAGCAAGGTTATGATGTCTTTTAGCGGGGCGTGGCCTAAGCCCACTTCAACGCCGGCGCTGAAAGCTGTTTCCAGGTCTGCTTTGCTCAGTCCAAAATTCTCGATATCGAGGTTTGGTGAATACTGTCTGCGTTCACGCAGTGGATTGGTTTTGGCAAACAAATGGCCCCGCTGACGGTAGGCATTTATCAGGTTCAACACCTGAATCTCCTTGAGTGCGTCCTCACTAACCGGCCCTCCGGCTTCGGCTTTGCCGGCACCCATATCAAATCCTTCAAAAAACTTTCTCCAGCCAAAATCCACGCTTTCCTTGTCTGCGCGGTACTGCTCATACAATTGGTCAATGGCTGCCGGGTCGGCATTCAGAAGGTAGGAATCATCGGGTTGGCTCATATTGCGAATATAACCGCAAAATTAAGCACTGCGTTGCATTTTCGGCACATCAAATTACAGGGGCTTTTTCAAATACTTTTTCAATCTTGCGTAGGGTACGGAGATGTATATGGGTCCTTCGGCGTAGGAGGCCACTTCATAAGCATTGAACAGAAAGAATATACCATCGGCATCCAGCCCAAAGTTATTGGTGAGATGGAAGCGGTTATTGTTAAACCAGTATCCGGCGTCTTCCAGTTTTGTTTTGGGTGAAAGCCCTTTGTCTTTGCGGAAACTTTCTTCCGCCATTTTGAGAATTTGGAGTGTATCGGTAAATAGATCCTGCCAGTTTTGTACCTGTTCGGCTTCGGGCAATTTATATACCTGGTGGCTGCTGCTGCCAATAGGGTGTGCACCTCCGTAGAAACCATCCACTGACTGGTATGTGCAAATCAAGGACGAAGTTTGATGGGTAATGCCAGTGTAGATCTCTTCATACCAGTTCAGGTTGAATGAAAAATCAATGGGGGAGCTGTCTTCGGCCACAAACTGAGACTGCCACTCTTCTGCCCAGTCATTGAAATCTGCGGTCAGAATTTCTTTTAGTTCAGCAACTGATTCTAAGGGCTTTTCAGACAAACTTTCATAGAGTTGCTGATTTAATTTTTTGGCGGTTTCGGATGTCTCATCAAACCAGATGAAGTGATGATAACGGCTGCAGCTAACGGTATCCGCAGTGCCGTCTTCCATTTGAACCGTCCGGGATACACTTAACGCAAGACTGTCCATTTTATGCTTTAAATCTTGTGCTGTGAGTGGCATGCACAGTGCATAAAAGAGCAGTATGCCGAGTAATTTCCGTGTCACTTTCGGTCGGGTTTAATCAGCAGTTTACCCAGTGAATCATAGTCAAGCAGTAGCTCTGTTTCGCCTTGCTCATAGGGAGCAATTTCATACACATTATAGAAAAATAAAATACCTTTTTCGGTGTAGGCGAAATTATCGGGCAGGTAGAACTGTCCGTTCCAGAACCAGCTTTTATTCAGGGCTTCTCCTTCCGGAATGTTTTTGGTTTTGCGGAAAGCTGTTTCGGCCAGTTTTAGCACCGCAGTGGTATCTGTAAACAGCATTCGCCAGTCTTCCACTACTTGCCCATTTTTAGTATCTACCAGCGAATAAACGGTAACGCGAAAACCATGTGCACCGCCGGTAAAATAGTATGCCTGGTCTTTTACTGACACAAAATTCCGGTTGGCATACATGGCTTCAAATTTTTGTTCTTTGGTGTAATTGAATGTCCAGCCGGCATTGGGGTCTGAGTTTAGTTTTGCCCATTCATCCTTAAATTCGAGGGCGTCCTGCTCCACCCTTTTTTGAAGTGGAAGTTCCAGGTGGGCGGTATCGGTAGTCACGGCACTATTCATAAGCTGATTGAGCCCTGTTGCCAGCTTTTTGGTTTTGCCTTTTCCTTTGAAAATCTGGAAGGTTACATCATAATTGCAGTGGGCACTGTCTGGCGTGCCGGCAGCTTTCATGGTATATTTTTCCCTCAGATTAATAGTTTCAATTTTTAAACCCTTCATATTTATGCTCGCCTGTTGGGACTGTAATGCAAAAACAGAAAGCACAAAGGCAATCGCTGCGAGGGTTTGTTTCAAAGGAATTGTTTTGTTGATTTTCATTTGAAAATGCTCCACGAATAAACAACAACAGACACAAACAAAAAAGCGTCAAAACGATCCAGTGCACCCCCGTGTCCAGGAATGAAGCGGCCGCTGTCTTTGATGCCTGCCTGTCTTTTCAGGGCGCTTTCAAACAGATCGCCGGCTGTGCCTGCCACACTTACGAGTGCTCCCAGTATTGCCAGCTGCCAAACACCCATGTTCCAGCTATTGCCCAAAATAGCTCCCACTGCGGAGGTAAGCAGCACTCCACCTATAAATCCTTCCATGGTTTTTTTGGGACTCAGTGATTCAAAGAGTTTATTTTTTCCAAATGCCCTGCCCGTGAGATAGGCGAAGGTGTCGCTGCACCATGTGAGAATGAATACAAGCAAAGGCAGTTCCCATCGGTAATCGGATCCGGAAACGTGCAAAAACAAAAGTGATGGTATGGTTATGTATATCAGGGCGAAAACAAGTGCACCTGCTTCATCAAACACGGTGGTGCCTTTTCGAAAAAGCTGAACTGAGAAATAAATTATCAGCAAGAGCATACACTGTGCCAGCAGCATCAGCACAAAATCAGTTCCGGTCCATATCAGCCCCAGTTTTGCAGGAATTGCAGGATGCATGCACAACAGCATCCCGTTTAGAACCCAGCCAATACAAAGACTGAACAGGGAGTCGGCGCCGCGTAATTGCAGCAGTTCTTTCACGCAAAAACTGCTGATTACCAGGGTGAGTATCCATTGCCCCCAAAAGCCCTGCATGAGGGCCAAAACCACCACAGTGACATATACTGCGCCCCATATTGCTCTTACCCAGAAATTGCTCATGCGTTATTATTTTTTATCTGCCTGCGATACCAAACTATGCTGTAGCAAAACGGGATTAATGCCAGCAGTGATATTACGTTACCAAATTGGATATTGTCAAAAACACCGCTAACGCCGGTTTGTCTGAAATGTTGCTGGCTGAAGTAATGCAGAACCACGGTAGTTCCGTTAAATACAAAATGAGCAACCATGCCATACAGTGTGCTGCCTGAGGCACTTCTCAGATAACCAAATGCAAGCCCAAGCAGAAAAATGGCAGGCAATTCATAGAAGCTGAAATGAAGCGTTGCAAACACAAACGCCTGAAGGAAAATGGCGCGTACGATACTGCCGGTGATGCCTTTAAAAATATTTTGCAAGGCACCCCTGAAAAGTAATTCTTCTATAAAAGCAGGCAATACACCTACCAGGAAAAGGCAAACAAGGAGTTCATGCGGCTCCTGCATATCGAGTAGGGTTTGTGTCATTTGCTGTCTGCCTGCATCCAGCTGCTGGGCGTAGTATTGCAGTGTTTGTGGCCAATTTATGCTGCGCATGGCGAAATCCAGCCAATTTACCAGTACAAATCCACTGCCGGCAGTGACCAGTCCCATCCACAGATAGGAACTTTTAAAAGGGGTTTTCAAGCCGCCTTCGGTAGTTAGCGAGCTGCGGTTTACAATGGTGAAAAGCCATAGCGGCAAAAGCATAGATCCCACAAAAGAAATCAGGTGATAGACCCTGCTGATGTTGATGGCGAGGGCGGTTCCGTCGGGGGTGGTGAGCAAACTTCTGGCTTCACTGAATGGGATGCCATAGATGCCACCCGCTATGAAAGCAGATCCCAGCGAAAAAATGATATTGAAAAGGAAGATGAAAATCAGAATGAACATCAGACCCCAGTTGCTATAGAAGGGGTTTTGACGGGATGCAGGATTTTCGTAAGGGGTGTCGATCACAGTA